>VXRS01000134.1 GCA_009838385.1 Dehalococcoidia bacterium
TGCGCCCCCAGCAGGCAATCTCGCCCGATTCACGTAGCGCACACGTATGCCAGTAGCCCACCGCCAGCGCCACGGCCGGGTCGTCCTTTGGTGGCGGCAGGGTCACAGTGAGGCTGATGTCGCCGTAGCGGAAGCGCCCGCTGGATGTCTCCTCGTCCAGCGGCAGGAGGATTGTGCCCAGGGTGGCCCAGCTTCCCGACGCCGGGCGAGCACTGATGTAGATGCGTTCGAAGTCACGGTGGTGTTGCCAGACTCGCACCTCGACCGTTACTGGAGGCCGGTCTGCAAGGGGCACATCGAGCGCGATGTCGCCGTACCGGTAGCGCCCGCTCGAGCTGCGACCATCGTCGAGAGGCAAGGGGATGGTCCCCAGCGTCCGCCATGAGCCTCCAGCGGGGCGCGCGCTGACGTAGATGTCGCCCTCATCTTCCAGGGCCTGCCAGACACGAACCTCGACGGTTGCTTGGGTGTTGTCCTGGGCGCCAACAGTGGCGACGGTGCCGCCGACGGCGATGACGGCCAGCAGCGCAATGAAGACGGCGTTCTTGAACATGACAGCTCACAGGCAGCCCAGCGGCGCCGCCGCACGCTAGCAGCAAGGGGGGGCGAATTACACTACCCCCTCAGGTCAGGGGCTCAAGGGCGAAGATGGAGCATGGGAAGCTGCTGCAGACGGGGGTTCGCACTCGGAACTCCCCCGGGATACTCGAACAGCGAGGCCTACCTGGAGCCCTTCTCCTTCTCGGGTGCCTACTGGAGCCACGCGCAGTCGTCGGCAGCCCTGAGGGACTCGGGGAGTTCGATGCGCACCCCGCTGACGGCGGCGCCGTCCACGGTCACAACCGACGCCCTCCCCTTGTCTCTGGGCAGGCCCCCTCCCTCCACGTAGTAGCCGAGGTTGACCCCGCCCCCGAGGCACGCGTCCCGAACGACGATGCGGTAGTCGTACCCCTCCGGCACCGGGGCGGTCTCGAACGTCCCGTTCTCATTCGCCTGAATCCTCTGGCCCCACGTGATGAGGTCGAAGACGCCCATGATGCCGACCGGCTGAATGCTGAGGCTATATTTCGAGACATCATGACCCCCCCTGCTAACCACGGTTCCGGAGATCGGGTACCTGTCATGGTCACTGCAATGGATATTGATTTCCGAGGGCCAGTCGGGGAGTTGGATGACCACCTCGTCCCCGTCGACGACCGTCGTGGGTCCAACTAGGTTCGCGATGATCACCAGGACGGCAGCGCCGAAGGGTTCGCCGCCATAGCGCTCGCAGGGCAGCCGCGCGATGAACTGGTAGTCACCTGCGGGGATGGCGTAGTGGAACGCCTCAACACCGTCGATGATCGATGCGCTCCGGTCCTCCCGCACGTCGTTGGACCCGAACGAGGACGCGGTCACACGGGTCTCCAGGCCATTCCAGACGGAGAGGTTGTTCCCGTCCGGGCCGAGAAGCTCGAGGACCACCTGGGCGAATTGGGGACTGCTCTTCTTCACGTAGGCGTTGAAGTCGGCGTAGTACTCCTCAGTCGCCATGCCGAAGGTCTCCGCGAACGCCTCTCTCCAATCAAGCAGTCGGGGAAGCGCTCGGAAGAAGTCCAACATGGCCGCTTCGCTGGTCTGCTCCAGGAGGTGGGTAGCGGCAA
Organism: Dehalococcoidia bacterium; assembly: GCA_009838385.1. The sequence goes on from VXRS01000134.1 coordinate 1,644, forward strand.
AAGCGACACGGCTGTAGCCCTTGGTGTCGGACAGCGGGATGTTCGATTCAATGTCCCGCAGATCCCACGGCTCGGATGTCACGACCTCCAGGAGGGTTTCCTCGACATCAGCTCGGGAGGTGTAGCCCTTAGCGACGCTGTATTCGAGGGCCGCATATTCGGCCGTACCCTCCAGCATCCAGTCGGAAACGACGATGGGCTCGGAGGCTCCAGCCGCCAGGTGTGACTGCAGGACGTGAAAGTACTCGTGCGCCAGGGGATGCGTGAGATTGTGGGTTGCGGTGGCGCACCAATCCCAGAGTACGACCCGCGCGTTGACGGCTACGCCACACGCCGAGGGTGGAGAGATGCTGCCTAGCGCATCAACCCACGCAGCGTCGTTGGGATTGACACCGCCAGCTATTACGTGGAGCTCAAAGTCGGGCTCAACGACACCCCAGCGATCGGCGAAGTACGCCACGACCTCTCGTGTTTCTTCACGAAGCTCGACCTGCCGCTCATCGGAGAGGTCATCGCCCCAGAACGTGATCGGCACTTCGGGAATGGGGGTGTAGGACACCCCGAGACGAATGTCGCCGTAGCGGAAGCTGGACGTCTCACCATCGTCGAGGAGCAGCCGGATAGTGCCCAGCGTGGCCCAACTCCCGAAGGCCGGGCGAGCGCTGACGTAGACGCGTTCCAAGCGAAGCGAGTGCTGCCAGACACGAACCTCGACCGTTACCGGAGGCCGGTCCGCAAGAGGCACATCGAGACGAATGTCGCCATATATGAAGCGCCCGTCCGAGCTCCGTCCGTCGTCGAGAGGTAGTCGAATCGTCCCAAGCGTCGCCCAGCTCCCACTCGCCGGTCGGGCGCTGATGTACAGCCTCTCGGCATCCCCGAGACTCTGCCAGACGCGAACCTCGACGGTTGCTTGGGTGTTGTCCTGGGCGCCAACAGTGGCGACGGTGCCGCTGACGGCGGTGACAGCAAGCAGGGCAATGAAGATGGCCTTCTTGAACATGACACCTCGCAGGCAGCCCAGCAGCGCCGCCGCACGCTAGCAAGCGGGAGGGTGAATTACACTAACCCCTCAGGGGGACCTCCAGCACAACCAAGGAGCATGTCCCTCGCACCGCAACGTCCACGTGCCGACGGCGCAATCGTCGCGGCAGCCGCCATGCGACCCTTTCCGGGAGGCGCTCCGAAGCCCACGCCTTAGTCGGGACTGCAGGAGAACGCATGCCGCAGGCGGATGATGACACCGACGACGTCTTCGTTGGCCACTACCAAGAGCCCGTCCGCGTCGAGCTGTACGTCTCCCTCGATCACATGCTCCCCGCCCTCCATGGGTGTGGACCCGCCCTCGAGATCGCACGCCAGGTCGGCGCCGAACCGGTAGGCGCCCCCCGGAGGCAGGCTCAGGGTGAAAGAGCCATCTGCGGCCGAGAATGTGTTGTCGTGCGACTTTGCAGTAACGGGGTCGTAACTCGAGAGGTAGACGTTCGGCCTTGGCTGCCCATCCGGGCCCACAACGACACCGCTGACCGCTACTCGAAGTACATTCGAGCACCGTTCCCGGACCTTCTCGTCCGGCAGCCAGGGCAGCCTGATCACGAGCCCCTCAATGCTCTCACCCTCCACGACGACGCGCGTCGCGTCTGCACTACTGGTCGTGAATCCGCTCTCGCCTCCGTACCAGCCAAGGGCGCCCAAGTCTCCGGGACAAGTGGCTTCGAGCAACAGCACATAGGTACCGTCGGGAAGCCGCAACGTGAAGGCGCTCGGGAAGCCACCGCTTCGTGCTGAATCCTCGCGAAGACCAGGAGTGTGCTGTGCACCCTCGGGATAGGCCTCGATGTTGATCATCCAGTCTTCCACGGGCTCTCCATCCGGTCCCAGGACGACCCCGCTCACGCCCCTTCTCACGGCAACGGTCTCGGCGCGATGGGCAGCGAAGGCGGAGTGAACCTCGGAGTACGTGATGCCAAAGGCAACCTCGAGCGCTTCCCTCCACCCCTTGCTCCCGAGCTGCCGGTAGTAGTCAACCAGGGAGTCTTCGCCCCCTTGCTCAACCAGCCAGATCGCGGCGAGCGCGGCGAGAGAGCTGCCTACGTCGCCCCAGGGCGTATCCGGCCTTCCGTTGTCGATCTGTCCAAGAGGAACGGAGATGTAGCTGGCCTCCCTCCGGTTGGAGTCCATGGCCTCGTCAAGGGACCTTTCTCCTCGTGCGTGCTGGTACAGCTGCCTGGCGTACACGGCCGTTCCCTGGTTCAACCACCCCGGTCCGTCAACTCTCCCCTGCGAGAGGTGGTCCTGGATGGCCTGAAAGTAGAGGTGCTCGATGTACTCGGGAGCATCTATCCGGACGAACAGCAATCCATCGACGTAACGTGCCTGGTACACGCTGATGCTGGCGCCCACTGCGTTTTCGGTTGCATCCTCCAGTGCTGCCTCGTCGGCGCCGACGTGAACCTCTAGGTCGGGTACACGCACCCCATAGCGAGCTTCGAAGAACTCGACGATGCTGGCCGTGCGGGCACGAATGGCCACCTGCCGGGACTCGGGGATGGCCCCCCAGAAGTGGATTGCCGGCAGGTCGTCCGCGTCCTCCGGCGCCGACGGCGTGGGGGAAGGGGCGGCCGGGGAAGCGGTGGCCGTCGGGGTGGCC
>VXRS01000267.1:0-2351 GCA_009838385.1 Dehalococcoidia bacterium
ATCACTTCCTTCGCGAACAGCCGCATCGATGCAAGCACGTCCTCCTGCGGGACCATCTCGTGGACGTTCAGCAGGAAGTTGATGCGGTCCACTCCCGCCTCTTCCCAGCGGGCCACCGCCTGCGCCACGCGGTGCGGGTCACCGATCGTGAGCCCCTCGGGCACGCGACCCTCGGGTCCGCTCGTCGATTCCTGGCGCAGCTGGTAGAGCAGCCCCGGCGACAGGTACGAGGGCGTCGGGTACGCCTGGCGCGTCGCCAGCGTCTGCTCCGAGAGGTAGTTGAACGTGCCCGCCATGCGCTGGCCCGTCGTGATCCCCTTCTCGTCGTCCTCGTGGCAGTAGAGGAAGCTGACCGTGTTCACCTGCTCGTTCACGAACTCGCCCACGGGGTCGCACGACTGGATGCGCTTGCGGTAGCCGGCGATCTTCTGCGCCTGCTCGCCCACGCTCCCGAACGAGAGCCCGAGGCTCCCGAGCCCGCGCTCAGCCGCGTCGATCTCCGTGCCCACGCTCGTCACCGCAACCCACATCGGCGGATGCGGCTTCTGGTAGGGCTTCGGCAGGATGCTGCGCTCCGGCATCGAGAACGCCCGGCCCTGCCAGCTGAAGCGCTCCTGCGTCCACATCTTCGGGATGACGCGCACGTACTCGTCCCACGTCTTCTTCGTCTCGTCCGGGTTCGCGCCGAATCCGCCGAGCTCGGTCCATGTCGCCGAGCGCCCCGTGCCGAACTCCAGCCGTCCCCCCGACACCAGGTCGAGCACGGCCGCCCGCTCGGCCGAGCGGATCGGGTTGTTCAGCTCCGGGACGCACGTCACGATGCCGTGCCCCACCCGGATCTGCTTCGTCTGCATCGCGATCGCCGTCAGGAAGATCTCCGGCGCCGAGCAGTGCGAGTACTCCTCGAGGAAGTGGTGCTCCACCGCCCACGCCTGGTCGAACCCCAGCTCGTCCGCGAGCCGCGCCTGCTCCAGGCAGTTCTGGTAGACCGTGTACTCGGTCTCCGGGCCCCACGGACGCGGCACCGATATCTCGAAGAAGACGCCGAACTTCATACGTAGCTCCCCCCGCCGACCCTGTGGTCGCGGGTCACCGGCAATCGTGGGCGTTTTCGCCGTTGTTGTCGAACCCTCGCGCCCGGACCCGCTATCCTCCCGCCCCATGTCCGGCTTCGACGGCGTCCGCGCCCTCACGTTCGACCTGTTCGGGACGGTGCTCGACCTCGGCGGCAGCCTCGAACCGCCCCTCGGGCGCTGGTTCGCCGAACGTGACCTGGACGTCGATCCCGCGGAGTTCTGGGCACAGTGGCGCGCCCGCCAGCGCATCGAGCAATACCAGGACAACATCCTGCTGCTCGGCCACAGCGGTTACCTCGAAACGTGCCGCCGCGCCCTCCGCTACGTCCTCCGGCTGAACCGCATCAATTTCGACGACGGCGCGGACGACGAGATCATGGCCTTCTGGCAGAACCTGCACCCATACCCCGAGGTGCTCGATGCCCTCCAACGGCTCACGGAGCGCTACGACCTCGTCGCCCTCTCCAACGGCGAACCGCACTTCCTTGAGCACCTCGCCACGAACTGCATTGGCTGGGACTTCGACGCCATCATCTCCGTCGCCGAGGTGGGGGCGTTCAAGCCCCACCCCGGCGTCTACCGCCACGCCGCCACGAGGCTCGGGCTCGAGCCGGCCGAGTGCCTCATGGTTTCCGCGAACTCCTTCGATGTCCTCGGCGCCCGCGCCTGCGGCTTCCGCGCCGCCTTCGTCAACCGCCTGGACGCGCCTTACGAAGACTCGCCCCTCCAACCCGACCTCACCGTCCCCGACTTCACCGAGCTCGCTGACACCCTCCTCTGACGCCCGGGCTCGCGGATCCAGCGTCCGTGGCGTACGGTGCGCGCCGTGAGCGTTCCCCTGCCCCTCGAAGGCGTGCGCGTCGTCGACCTCACCGGCGTCTGGGCGGGGTCCTTCTCGACCGCCATCCTTGGCGACCTCGGCGCCGAAGTGCTCAAGGCCGAGAACCAGTACGTCTGGCAGCCGCTCACGCGCGGGTCACGTGCGCGCCCCAGTCGCGCCGAGGTGAAGGCCTACCCCAGCACGATCTGCTTTCCCAATAACGACCCCGGCGAACGCTCCTGGAATTACTGCTCGCTCTTCGTCGGCATGTTCCGCAACAAGCGCAGCTTCACCGTCGACCTGCGCCGGCCCGAGGGCCGCGAGATCCTTGGGCGCGTCATCGCAGAGTCGGACGTGGTCATCGAGAACAGCCTCGCCGGCACGATGGAGAAGCTCGGCATCACCTACGAGTGGCTGCGTGAACAGCGCGACGACATCATCTTCGTGCGCGCCTC
>VXRS01000267.1:2451-4276 GCA_009838385.1 Dehalococcoidia bacterium
ACCTCGCCCGCTGGACGTCCGGCTTCGAGGACGAGGCGCTCTTCCACCGCCTGCAGGCGGCCGGCGTCCCCGCCGCCCCCGTCCTCCACTCCTGGCGCGTGCTCGATGACCCTCACGTGCGCGCTCACGGCCTCTACGAGCCCTGCGAGATCGAGGACGACATCGGCGTGTACGTCTATCCCGGACCCCTCTACGCACTGCCCGCCTCCGAGGGTGGCATCCGCCGGCCCCCCGTCGCCCTGGGCCAGGACAATGACTACGTCTACCGGGAAGTCCTGGGTGTCTCCGACGAGGAGTACGACCGCCTCGTCGCCGAAGGCCACATTGCCACCGAGTACGACCGGTCCGTGCGCTGACCCTCCACCCGCGCGATCACATCCCGCCCGTATACTCCGCCGCCGCGGTGGAGGTGCGTGATCGTGACCCGGGCCGAGAACCCGCTCTGGCAAACCGTGACGGGCTCCGACATCGACGCCGCCTGGCTCGCTGACCGCCGGAGCATCGCCGCGACCTGCATTTCCGAGGTGCTCGGAACCTTCGCGCTCGTCTTCTTCAGTGCCGGCGCGGTGGCGGTTGACGCGGCCAGCGACGGCGCCGTCACACCCGTCGGGATGGGCCTCGCGGCCGGGCTGGTTGTGGTTGCGGTCATCTTCGGTCTTGGGCACGTCTCGGGCGCCCACATCAACCCGGTCGTGACCCTCGCCTTCCGCCTCTCGGGCCGCATCGGCTCGCTGCGGGCGCTCGTCTATGTGATGGCGCAGCTTGCCGGCAGCGTGCTCGCGGGGCTCGCCATCGTCGCGATCGTTGGGGACGCCGGCGATGCTGGGGCCACCGCTCCCCGCATCGGGGGCGTGGAGGCCGCGCTCCTCGCCGAGATCATCCTCGCGTTCTTCCTTGTCCTCGTGCTCTTGGGGGTGGCCACCGACGAGCGCGCCCAGGGCAGCTTCGCCGCCATCGCGGTCGGCTCGTACGTGGGCCTTGCCATCCTCGCCTGGGGACCCGTCGGGAACGCATCCATGAACCCCGCCCGCTCCCTCGGCCCCGCCATCTTCGGCGGGGAGTGGAGCGCGCATTGGATCTACTGGGTCGGGCCCATCGCCGGCTCGATACTCGCCGTGCTCATCTACGCCCTCTTGCGGTCGCGCCGCTCCCCGGACGCTCACTCGTCATAACCCGTACCAGATGCCGCTCGAACGGCTATCCTGCGGGCCATGACCGCCCTTGACGCCTACCAGGCCCGTATCGACGCCGTGAACGCGCAGCGCAGCGACCTCCAACTCGTCGCGAACGACTCTGACCGCTGGAGCAAGTGGGCGGAAGCCTTCCGCTTCAATCCCCGGCGCGAGCTGGACGCGAACGAAGCGGCCATCGCCGCCCTCGTCCGGCCCGACGACCACGTCGTCGATGTCGGGGGTGGCGCTGGACGCGTCGGGCTGCCGCTCGCGCTCCGCTGCCGCGCCCTCACGAACGCCGAACCCTCTCCCGGCATGGGCGACGAGTTCCTCGCCTCCGCCCGCGAAGCCGGCATCACGAACGCCACGCTTGAACGCGCCGCCTGGCTCGATGCCGAGGCGGAAGGCGACTTCGTTCTCAGCGTCGATGTCGTCTACTTCGTGCGGGAGATCGACGAGTTCGTCCTGAAGCTCGACCGGGCCGCTTCACGGCGCGCCGCCATCTGGATCTGGAGCCCGACACCGCCTGCCCGCAACGCCCGCCTCTTCGAGATTGCGCACGGCGTCCCGCTGGAGCGCGCTCCCGACCACCGCGAGCTTCTCCCCGTGATGTGGGAGGCCGGTCTCCTGCCCGAGGTGCGCCTCCTGCCGGA
>VXRS01000052.1:0-247 GCA_009838385.1 Dehalococcoidia bacterium
CCCCACCGGCGGGACGCCCCCCACCCGGAATCCCGTCAGTTCAAACACCTTCTCCGGCGGCGCCATCTTCAGCCGCTTGCGGGACACGCCCAGCAGCTTCGCCAGCGCCGCCGTGTCCGCCTGCCGGGGGGCCGCCCGCCACAACAAGGTAGGGGGCCCCCAGGGCCCCACGCGGAAGCGTGGAGAAAAACAGCCCCCACCCGCCCCCCACACGTCGCGCGCGGGGCCGCGCGGGGCGCGCGTCTAC
>VXRS01000052.1:257-4260 GCA_009838385.1 Dehalococcoidia bacterium
GGTACACCCCCTGCTGTTTGGCCCGCGGCGGGGTGGGCGCGTGCGGGGCTCACGCAACCAGTAGGGTGGGCGGGCGACCGTCGGCCAGCAGGATGAGCGTCTTCACGATCTGCCCCAGCTCGCAACCAAGGGCGTTCGCCGCGTCCAGTGCGGTCGCGGTGCCGTCCGCGAAGCGCTCGATGGGCGCCTCGATCCCGCACGCCCGCAGCGACTCGGCTACCCGATGGCGGCCGTCGCTCACTGCGGCTTCTTCCCGATAAAGATGCGCTGGCCCGGATACTCCTCCGGCTCGAATGGCGGATACGTGCTGGCCTCGAACCCGGCCACACGCAACGCCTCCAGCCACTCCTCTTCGGCGAACAGCCCCTCGATGCAGTGGTCGTGCTCGACCCGCACCGACCCGTCCGCCTCGAGCAACGTGTAGACCAGGTCGACCTCGTACAGCGAGTCGTCCGGGTTCTCGTCCCGCACCCACTCCAGGTAGCGCAACGCCCGCCCGTCGGACCCGTCGTGCCCGCCGTGGTCGGTGCCCGGCTGGAAGCTCTCGCGCACGTAGTCCGGGGCGAAGAGCGCCGCCCCGCCCGGACGCAGGTGCGTGAACGCCGTCACCGCCGCGGCCCGGATGTCGTCGAGCTCGGTCAGGTACACCACCGCGTCGTGGACGAACACGACGTCGAAGGTGCGGCCGAGCCGGACCGTGCGCATGTCCCCCTGGACGTGCTCGCACTCCGGGTTGATCCTGAGACTCTGCGCCAGCATCTCCGGCGACAGGTCCGTGAGCGTGCACTCGAACCACTGCTTCAGGTGCGAGGCGTTGTTTCCGCCCCCGGAACCCAGCTCCAGCAGCGTGACCGCCGGACCGTGGCACGACTCGACCAGCCCCTTGCGGTAGTGCGTGGCTTCGCCCACGTACTCCTCGGGAGCGGTCAGCAGGTGGAACCAGTCGGCGAGATCGGAGTAGAGAAGCATGCGGGCGCCGATCGTACCCCGCCGCCCGCGCACAGCCCAAAGACGCGTTCATGCGCTAGCCTTACGCGGATGGCTCGCGTTCGCGCCGACCAGTTGCTCGTCCACCGGGGCCTCGCCGAGTCTCGCGAGACCGCCCGGCGGCTGATCATGGCCGGGCGCGCCCGCAGCGGAACGCTCACCCTCGTGAAACCCGCCACCATGCTCGACGAAGGCGCGCCGCTCGACCTCTCCGAGATCGAGCCCTACGTCAGCCGCGGCGGCCGCAAGCTCGAAGCCGCCCTCGACACCTTCGGCGTCGAGCCGGACGGCCTCCGCTGCCTCGACGTTGGCGCCTCCACCGGCGGCTTCACCGATTGCCTCCTGCAGCGTGGCGCTATCTCCGTCGTCGCCGTCGATGTGGGCCGTGGGCAGCTCCACCAGCGCCTGCGCGAGGACCCTCGCGTCACCTCCATGGAACGCACGAACGCCCGCGACCTCCCCGAGCTCCCGCCCCTCGACCTGTTCGTCGCCGACGTCTCCTTCATTTCGCTCCGCAAGGTGCTTCCCTCCGTCGCCTCGCGCCTTCCCGCCCGCACGCAGGGCGTGGTCCTGCTCAAGCCCCAGTTCGAGGCCGGTCCCGCCGATGTGCCTCGCGGCGGCGTCGTCCGCGACGAAGCCGTCCGCCGGCGCGTGCTCGACGAGTTCCGGCAGTGGGCGCTCGATGAGGGCTGGGAGACTCTTGACTCCGCCGACTGCGCCGTTGCCGGCGATCGCGGCAATCGTGAGATAGTCGTGCACATGCGAACCCCCGCTCCCTTGGAGCCACCGTGCTGAAGCGCGTCCTCGTCCTGCGACCCGAGGGCGTCGAGCCCGCCCTCGTCCTGGCCGGGCGCATCGCCGACGCTTGCGAACAGGCCGGCGTCGAGGTGCGCGTCGCGGGCGCCTGGGGGCACGTCCCCGCCGAGGCCCTCGCCGGCGCCGAGCTCATCATCTGCGCCGGTGGCGATGGCACTGTGCTGCGCGCCGCCCGCCTGGCCGTGCCCCGCCCGCTCCCCATCCTCGGCGTGAACATGGGCCGCCTCGGGTTCCTCACCAGCCTCAACCGTGACGCTTTCTTCGACCAGTTCGATCGCATCATCGGGGGCGAATGGGAGGTGGAGGAGCGCCTCATGGTCTCTGCCACCGTCACCGAGGGCGAGGCTGCCGGACGCTCCTTCAACGGCCTCAACGACATCGTGCTCAGCCGCCGCTCCCCCGGTCGCCCCGTCTACGTCGAGCTTGCCGTCGATGGCGACCGCGTCGCCCTCTATCGCTGCGACGGCATGATCGTGGCGACCCCCACGGGCAGCACCGGCTACTCCCTCAGCGCCGGCGGTCCCATTCTCGCGCCGGTCGAACGCCACCTCGTCGTGACCCCCGTTTCTGCGCACCTCGCCATCGGACGCTCGCTCGTGCTGGAGCCGTCCTCGACCGTCACGTTGAGCGTTCGCTCCGACGAAGGCGCCATCCTCACCGTCGACGGTCAGGAAGATCTGCGCCTCGCCGGCGGCTCCCGCGTCTCCCTCAGCGCCAGCGAGCACGCCGCCTGCTTCGCCCTGCTTGACCCGCCCTCGTCCTTCTTCGGTCACCTCGCCGAACGCCTTGAGGTGCAGCTCAGCAGCGCCATGAGCAACGGTGATTGAGCAGCTCACCGTCACCGGATTCGCCGTCGCGCGCGACGTGACCCTTGCCCCCGGCCCCGGCCTGAACGTCATCACCGGCGAGACCGGCGCCGGCAAGTCCATCATCGTCGACGCCCTCGACTTCCTCTTCGGAGGCCGCCATGGCCGCGGCGTCGTCGCCGACGGTGCCGAGAGCGCTCGCGTTCGTGCCAGCGTGAGCACGGGTAACGACGTCCTGACGGTCGAGCGCACCGTGCGCCTCTCCGGGCGCACCGCGGGGCGCATCGGCGACGACAGCGCCCCCGCCGAGCGCCTCCGCGAGCTCGGCGCGCGCGTCATCGATATCCACGGCCAGTCCGAGCAGCTCACGCTGCTCCGTCCCGCCGTCCAGTTGGCCGTCCTCGACGCCTTCGGCGGCCTTCGCGACCAGCGCGACGCGCTCGCGGCCCGGGTGCGCGACTTGCGCGCCCTGCTCCGCGAGATCGAAGCCATCGGCGCCGACTCGCGCGAGCGCGAACGCCTCCTCGACCAGCTCCGCTTTGAGGTCGACGAGATTGCGCAGGCCGGCCTTGTTCCCGGCGAGGACGACGCCCTCCGCCGTGAGCAGCGCCGCCTCGCCAGCATCGAGCGGCTGTTGGCGGCCTCAGCGACGGCGCTGGAGGCGCTCGACGCACCGGCCATCGCTGAGGCTGTCGCCGCCCTTGAGGAGATCGCCGAGTCCGATCCCGACGCGACAGCCCTCGCCGCCGAGGGCGTCACCCTCGAGCAAGCGGCCGCCGACCTCGGCCGCTCCCTCCGCGCCTACCGCGAAACGCTCGAGGACGACCCGGAGCGCCGCGAGGCCATCGATGCCCGCCTCGACCTCATCGCCCGTCTCCGCCGCAAGTACGGCGAGAGCGTCGCGACCATCCTCCAGTACGAGTCCTCCGCACGGGAGCGGCTGCAGGCCATGGAGACCGCGGGCTCATCGCTCGAGGAGCTGCGCGAACGCGCAGCCGCCCTCGCGGCGTCCGCCGCCGAGGCCGCTGCGTCCGTCTCGCTTGCCCGTCGCGAGGCAGCCGGCCGCCTCATCGCCGAGGTAGCTGCCGAGCTTGCCCGCCTGGAGATGCCCGGCGCGTCCCTCGCTGCCGGCTTCGCCTGCGAGGACGCCCCCGACGGCCTTGCCGTCACCCTCCCCGACTACGAGGTCGTCGCCCCCGACGCCGCCTCCTCCGGTGGTGGGGAGCCCGGCCGGCGAGCCTTCACCGAGTCCGGCGTCGACCAGATGGAGCTGCTGGCGGCGTTCAACCCCGGGTCCCCGCCCCGTCCCCACCGCAGCCTCGCAAGCGGCGGCGAGACCCCCCGCTTCCAGCACGCCCTACCGACCGTGCTTGGGGCCGCAGCCGAGCCCCGCC
>VXRS01000220.1 GCA_009838385.1 Dehalococcoidia bacterium
TTCGTGAAGGCGGGCGCACGGTCGGCGCCGGCGTCGTCACCAAGGTGCTCGAGTAGGAGGCGGCCGATGGCGAAGGGAAAAGGCGATCGGCTCGTCGTGACGCTCGGCTGCACTGAGTGCCGCGAGCGCACCTATACTAGTTCGAAGAACCGGCGCAACGATCCGGACCGGCTCGAGCTCCGCAAGTTCTGCCCCCGCTGCCGGGAACACAAGCTGTACAGGGAGACAAGGTAGCGAAATGGCACGCGCCCAACGCCGCCGTGGTTCGCGCGGTCGTCGCGCTGCCCGCGAGCGCCGTGCAACCGGCGGCCCCGAGGAGGTGACCGAGGGCGGCGGTGACGTCGTCGCGACGGTCGCCACCCCGCGCCTTCAGCCGCGGCGAGGCCGCTGGAACCCGCTCGGGTTCCTCAAGCGGCTCCAGCCCCGTGCCGTCGCCGACGTCATTTCCGAGCTGCGCAAGGTGACGTGGCCAACGTTCGCCGAGACGCGCTATCTCACCTTCGTCGTAGCCGTCGTCGCCATCATCGTCGGCCTGATCCTCGGCGGGTTCGACCTGCTGTTCGGCTGGATCATCGAGCAGCTCTTCTTTACGTAGCCATGAGTGAGGACAACGTGGAAGTCCAGGACACCGAAGCCACCAGTCACGAGTCGCTTCCCGAGGCCGGGCCCGAGGAGGTTGGGCTGCAGCCCACCCGCCGTCGCGCCCGACGCGAGGAGCACGAGGAGCAGGACCAGATCAGCGACGAGGAGATCAGCGCATCCGGTCGCTCCTGGTACTTCGTCAACACGTACAGCGGCCACGAGTACAAGGTGCGCCACGCCATCAAGGCGACCATCGACCAGATGGACGCCGGCGACCGCGTCTTCCACGTGATCGTCCCGACCGAGGACGAGATCGAGATTCGCGAGGGCCAGCGCCGCACCGTCAAGCGAAAGCTCTACCCCGGCTACGTGCTCGTGCAGACGATCACGCTGCAGGAGGGCGACCCCGAGTCCGACAACCTCTGGCACATGATTCGCAACACCAGCGGCGTTACCGGCTTCGTCAGCGCCGGCTCCGAGCTGTCGGGCGGCACGCCCAAGCCCGTCGCCCTCACCCAGGACGAGGTCAACAACATCCTCCGCGCCATGCGCATGGAGCAGCCGCGCGTGCGCGTCGGCTTCCAGGTTGGCGAGAGCGTGCGCATCGCCTCCGGTCCCTTCGAGGACCTCGTTGGCTCCGTTGATGAGATCAACACGGAGAAGGGCAAGGTGCGCGTACTCGTGAGCATGCTCGGGCGGGAAACCCCGGTGGAGCTCGATTTCCTCCAGGTGGAGAAGCTCTAGCAGCGCCGGGCCGCCCCGTTTCCTGCCGTAAGCCACGCGTGAAGATCCGCGCCGGCCGGGTTGTGCGGCGCCTACGCCTCTGCGAGGGTGGACCTATGCTTCCTGTGTCGAGCCACCCTCTGCGCGTGCCCTTCCTCCTGCTGGTCCTCAGCGTCATTGCCGTCATCGCGGTCGCCTGCGGTGGCGGCGATGAGTCGCCGGACGAACCGGCCGCTGCCACGGAGGCTCCGGCTACGGAGGCGACGGAGCCTCCGACCGAAGCGCCCACCGCCACCGAGCCGCCCGCCACCGAGGCTCCCGAGCCGGTCGACGAGACCGCATCTGTCGACCGGCAGTACCTCCTCGCCCTCTGCGTGGCCGGTAACGACCTGCAGACGGCCATGTTCACCGCGGCGATCCGGATGGAGACCGAGGGCATTGACCCCGAAGACCCCGAGGCCTTCGGCGAGCTATTCGTCGAGCCGCTGGCCGGCTTCCTCGAGGTCATGCGCGATGTAACGCCGCCCGACGACGTGGCGGACTACCACACGGCGGCTCTGGCCCAGTACGAGGCGCTGGTCAACCTCTTCGCCTCCATCCAGGAAGGCGAGGAGATGGAGGGAGACCCCTTCGAGCTCCTTGGCGGGATGCTGGGGGCTGCAGAAGAGATCCCGGTCATCCCCGAGGCGGCCCTTGACCGCCTTGCCGGGGTTTCCGAGGGCATTCCCGAGTGCGAAGGCTCGATCTTCCTGCCCGCGTTCCTCGGGCAGGTCGACACGGGCGAGATCGACGCCGGATCGCCTGCGGAAGGCGGGCAGGAGGGCGAGGCCGATCCCGAGGCTGAGGACTACGTCCGCCAGATCTGCCTCGCCGGCGACGACTACGACGCCGCCATCCAGGAGGCGGTCGCCGGCATGGGTCCCGACGCGGATCTGGATGAGAGCGATCCGGAGGTGTTCGCGATGGCGTTCCGGGAGGCCATTCGGGGTCTCGCCGGGAACATGGCCGCCATCGCCCCGCCGCCGGACATCGCGGAATACCACGCTGCCGCGGCCGCGCGCTTCGGCGAGATGGTGGTGGTCCTCGACGGCATCATGGAAGCGCTCGATGCCGGTCGCGAGGTCTCCGGTGAGCAACTGGCCCGCTTCCAGGAGCTACTGGGAGGCGGGGTCGGGATGCAGGGTCTTCCGATGAACGTCGCCAACCGGTTCGGCCAGGCGGCCAACAGCGTCATCGAGTGCTACAACTCCGGGTTCCTCTACGGCTTCCTCAGCGGGGGCCAGTAGCGGCTTAGCCGTCCGCCACGCCTAGTTGCACTCGTAGCCGCCGCAGGCCTCGGGCGGCAGTCCCTCCTCGGGGATGCGCTCCTCGCAGAGGCGCGAGAGGATGCACGCCTCGTCCTTCACTCCTGCGTACTGCTGCATCAACTCCTCGTCGCTCTCGTCGCCAAAGGAGATGAGGACGCGGTCGATGTCCGTGATGTCCTGGAACGCGAGGCCATCGACCCGTACTCCGTTCACGATGAAGGAGAGCCGCTCCCTCTCGGAGTTGCAGAGCTGCTCGCCCTCAGGGAGGGTGAGGCACTCGTCGGTCAGCTCGAAGCCGAGGGAGTGGAAGAACTCCCGCCACGTGGTCCCCTCCCGGTGGACGTGGACGATGTCGTGGAAGGGCTCGTGGATGTGCACGTTCTCGCTGAGCTCGACCTCCACGGTCGAGAAGAACCGTCCGTCGTTGAAGTCGTAGCGCTCGCCGCGGATGTAGAGGGCGAAGTCGGCGTGCCAGTGCACCGACTGGCGAAGCTCGCAGCCCGGCGTTCCCGGTTCGCAGACCACCGTCACGGGGCTGTCGTCGCCGCTGTTGAGCACGAGCAGGACCGCCAGCACGACCACCGCCGCCACGAGCAGCGCGACTATTGGTATCCAGATCCGCGGAGCGAGCGAGCCCCTCGACGGCGGGGATGGGTCAGCTGCCGTCATCGTCCCCGGCGTCCGGCTCATCCTCGCCGGCGCCCTCCGGTTCCGCCTCGTCCTCTGAGTCGCCCTCGCCCTCTTCGTCCGCCTCGTCCTCGGCCATCACGGCCGCGATGGCGTCCTCGATCATCTCGCGCCAGGCCTCGATCGTCTGGGGAGGGGCCTGGACGGGCAGGTCGTTGATGACGAAGTTCGGTGTGCCCCGGAACCCGTACGCCTGCGCCGCCGACTGACCCCTGGCGACGGGGCTGAGTGCATCGGGACGCGCCTGGCAGGCGACGAACTCATCCGTGTCCAGCCCGAGCTCCCCGGCCAGCTCGACCAGGTTCTCTTCCGAGAACACGCCCTGGTCCGGACGGAAGTCGCTTTCGGCCTGCTTCGCGAAGAGGCGGTTCGCGTACTCAAACATGCGGTTCTGCTCGGCCGCACACTCAGAGGCCACGGCGGCCGTGACCGACTCGCGCCCCACCACGGGGTAGTGCCGGAACTCGATCTGCAGGAGTCCCGCCTTCACGAACTCCTCGACCAGGAACGGCTCGATGTTGAGCGTGTAGGTGAGGCAGTGGGGGCACTGGAAGTCCTCGAACTGGACCAGCTTCACGGGCGCGTCGTCGCTGCCCAGCTTCGTGCCGTTCTGCATCTCCGTGGGGAGGTCGGCCAGCGCCTGGTCGATTTCGGAGCGCACGATGATGTCGCCCCCGTCGTCGCCACCGTTGCGAAGGGCGAGCACGATCACGAGCGCCAGGAGGACGGCGGCGAGAAGGCTCACGCCGATGAGGAAGGGCCAGCTCAGGAAGTTCGGGCCACGCCCGCCACCGCTGCCGCTGCCGCCTCCGTCCCCGCCTCCCTGCGACGAACCCCGCGAACGCCCGCCGCCCCGGTAGGAGGTCGCCTGCCTGCGTGCCTGGCGGCTCTGCTCGCGTCGCGCCTGCCGGTTGGACATCGCGTCGAGGATAGCAAAGGGCGCGCTACGGGCATCG
>VXRS01000079.1:0-292 GCA_009838385.1 Dehalococcoidia bacterium
TCGCCTCCGCGAACCGCGCCCGCAACCGTTCCGACATCCGCTACGCCTCCGTCACAAGCAACAGGGAGAAGCTGGCCGCATTGAACAGCACATGGAAGGCCACGCTCTCCCAGAGATTCCCGCGTCGCCAGAACAGCCACGCGAGCACCACGCCGATGATAAAGAATGGAATCAGGCTCCCTGTGTCCAGGTGCACGCCGCTGAAGACCGGCGGCGCGGGCGGCGGCGCCGGGCCGGCGGGGGCGGGGGGGGGGGCGGGGGGGGGGGGGGGGGGGGGGGGGGGGGGGGGGGG
>VXRS01000079.1:302-1666 GCA_009838385.1 Dehalococcoidia bacterium
TGGAATCAGGCTCCCTGTGTCCAGGGGCACGCCGCTGAAGACCGCCCCCGAAATCAGCGCCGCCGGCCAGAACCCCCACCGCTGCAGCCCCCCGAAGATGAGCCCCCGATAGAAGATCTCCTCCGAGAGCGGCGCCGTCACGATCACGGCAATCCCCGTCAGCACGATCGTCGCCGGGTGGCGCATCACCTCGAACGGCACCGTGCTCTCGGGCTGCAGGACCTCGATGTCGAGCGCGTTCACGATCGCCGCGTAGGCCGCCACCATCAGGTAGCAGCCCACCACCGCGAACACCGGCCGCCACAGCCCGACGACGCTGAACCCGGTCAGCCTCAGCCGGTCCGCCAGATCGCCCATGTTGCGCCGGGTAACCCCCAGCACCACGCCCACGAACGCCACTTGGAGCCCAAGCGTAATCACGAGCGCCAGCGAGAGCGCCGTCTGGTTTCCGCGGACCTGGGGCGGTTCGGGCAAGTCGACACCCTTTGCCGCCGCCTCCAGCCGCTCGTCGGCGTAGGCGGCGATCTCCCTTGCCTTCGCGAACACGTCGCCGACATCGCGCGACTCGCCCACCGTCTCCAGCACGAGCGCCGAGAGGAGAAGCGTCACCGCCAGCGCGGCCAGCCCCCCGAGGATTCCGAACGCGACCTGGGGCGGGCCCCAGGGCAGGCCCCCTTGCCGCCCCCCGACGGGCTCCGGCATCACCACCTGCGCGCTCAGAGCGTGACGCCCAGCGCCTCGGCGACCGTGTGCATGTCCTTGTCGCCGCGGCCGCTCAGCCCGATCAGCACGTCACCGCCTTCGCCGAGCTCTTCCGCCAGCCGGATCGCGGGAAGGATTGCGTGCGAGGGTTCGAGCGCCGGGATGATTCCCTCGCTCCCCGTCAGCCGCTGGAACCCTTCGAGCGCCTCGGCGTCGTCCGCGGCGATGTACTCCGCTCGCTCGCTCGTCTTCAGCCACGAGTGCTCCGGGCCCACGCCCGGATAGTCGAGCCCCGCCGAGATGCTGTGCGTGTCGAGGATCTGGCCCGCCTCGTCCTGCAGCAGGTACGTGCGCGTCCCGTGCAGCACCCCCGGGCTCCCCGCGACCAGCGTTGCCGCGTTCCGCCCCGGAGCCGACAATCCCTCCCCCGCCGCTTCCACGCCCACCAGCCGCACCGGGTCGTCGATGAACGGGTGGAACAGTCCGATCGCGTTGCTCCCGCCGCCCACGCAGGCGACCGCCACGTCCGGCAGGCGTCCTGCCTGCTCCAGCATCTGCTGCCGCGCCTCTCGTCCGATGACCGCCTGGAAATCCCGCACCATCGTCGGGAACGGGTGCGGCCCGATCGCCGAGCCGATCAGGTAGTGCGTCGTGCGCACGTT
>VXRS01000079.1:1766-4251 GCA_009838385.1 Dehalococcoidia bacterium
AGCGCCTGTCCCAGCGCGTTGTTGATCTTGTGCGCGCCCGTGTGCGCCAGGTCCTCGCGCTTCAGCCAGATGCGCGCCCCTCCGACCTCCGCCGTCAGGCGCTCCGCCAGGTACAGCGGGGTCGGCCGCCCCGCGTAGTGACGCTGCAGCTCCGCCAGTTCCTCGGTGAAGGCGGGATCGTTCCGGGCTGCGTCGTACGCCTCCTCCAGCTCCTCGTGTGCGGCCACCAGCACCTCGGGGATGTAGCGCCCACCGAACTCCCCGAACCGCGGCGCCAGATCGCTCCTTGTCTCCGTGCTCATCGTCCCGTCCCCTTCGCCGCGCGGATGAACGCGCGCACCTTCTCGATGTCTTTGTCGCCATCCGTCTCGACGCCACTCGAAACGTCGACCGCCCACGGGTCGACCGCCCCCACCGCGGCCGCCACGTTCGCGGGATCGAGCCCGCCCGCCAGCATCAGCGGCAGCCGTCGCCCCACCTCGGCCGCCACCTCCCAGTCGAACGTCTCCCCGGTACCGCCGCGGGCCGATGCCGAGCCTGTGTCGAGCATGATGCCTGCCGCCACGCCCGGCGTTGCCGTGTCGACCACGTCCTCCGCGGTCGTCTCCGGGTGTACGTGGATCGCCTTGAGCACGGGTGGACGGATCTGCCGCACGAACGACTCGTCCTCCCCGCCCGAGAGCTGGATCAGCTCCAACCCCGCCGCCTCGGCGATCTCGTTCGCGTCCTCGACCTCCTGGTCGGCGAATACCCCCACGATCAGGGGTCGCCAGCGTGCCAGCGCGTCGTCGATCGCCTCGTTCCACGCCCCGAACCAACTCGCGCCGCGCACCTCCCCCCGTCCCGGCCCCTCGATCTGTGCCACGTCCGGGCTCCGCCGCGTCTCCCGCACCACCTCGATGATGTCGTAACACTGCTGCGGCGTGACCTGCCGCCGCGACTCCGCAAACATCAACCCGATGAAGTCGGCCCCTGCCTTCACCGCTTCGCGCGCCGTCTCCGCGTCGCGCACCCCGCAGATCTTGACCCGCGTCATCGGCCCCGTAGCTCCGCGATCATGGCCGCCGGGTCGTCCGCCCTCATGAGCGCCTCCCCGACCAGTACCGCCTTCGCCCCTACCTCCTCGAAGCGCGCGACGTCTTCGCGCGTGCTGATGCCGCTCAGGGCCGCCAGCAGCGCCGCTTCGGGTGCGTCCCCCGCCAGCCGGTCCGTCGTCCCCAGATCGACGTCGAAGCTGCGCAGGTCGCGGTTGTTGATACCCACCAGCCTTGCGCCCACCGCCCCCGCACGCTCCATCTCCTCCGCGCTGTTCACCTCCACCATTGCCTCCATCCCGAGTTCCCGCGAGCACGCCAGTAGCCGCCCCAACGCCTCGTCGTCGAGGCAGGCCACGATCAGGAGGACCGCATCCGCCCCGTGCGAGCGAGCCTCCAGCAGCTGGTATTCGTCGACCAGAAAATCCTTGCGGAGCAACCCTGGCCGCCCGGCGCCCAGTACCTCCACAGCCTCCCGTGCCTCCCGCAGGTCATCGAGCGTTCCCTTGAACCACTCCGGCTCCGTCAGGACCGAGATGCCCGCGGCTCCGCCCTTTGCGTAGCGCAGCGCCTGCTCGGCGGCGTCCATGTCCGGTGCGATGTCGCCCTTGCTCGGCGAGGCGCGCTTGATCTCCGCGATCACTGCCGGCGGCTCCTCCGCCAGTCGTGCGACGAAGTCGATTGGCGGCGGCGCCGCGCTCGCCGTGCGCTGCAGCTCGCCGGCGGGGACCGCGGCCTTCGCTTCGGCCACGTCCTCGCGGCGCTTCGCCACGATCGTTTCCAGGATGCTCGGCGAGCTCATGAGACCTCCTGCGTCAGCCTCACGTACGACTCTGCCACCACCCGGGCCCGCCCCGATGCCAGCGATTGCCGCGCGATCGCCGCTCCCTCCGCGAAGCTGTCCGCCAGCCCCGCCGCCCAGCACCCCGCCGCCGCGTTCAGCGTAACGAAGTCCGCGACCGGCCCACTCTGCCCCGCCAGCACCGCCCGCAGCGTCTCCGCGTTCTCCTCCGGCGTGCCTCCGGCGACCTCGTCGAGTGAGCACCCCTCAACCCCGAATGTAGCGGGCGTCAGCTTCTCCTCCCGCACTCCGCCCCCCTCGAGGATCCAGGCGTGGGTCGATGTCGCCGGACTGACTTCGTCGAGCCCGTCCTCCGAGTGCACGATGACCGCGCGGTCGAGCCCGCGAATGCGGAACGCCTCCGCGAACAGCGGACCAAGGTGCGCCGACCCCACGCCCGTCAGCTGCGCCCGCGGCTGGGCCGGGTTCGAGATAGGCCCCAGCACGTTGAAGATCGTGCGCGTCCCCAGCTCCCGCCGCGGACCGCCCACGTGTCGCATCGCCGGGTGGAAACGCTGCGCGAACAGGAATCCAAAGCCGCACTGCTCGATCACTCGCGCCACCGCCTCGCCCCCCAGGTCGATGCGCGCCCCCAGCGCTTCCAGGAGGT
>VXRS01000313.1 GCA_009838385.1 Dehalococcoidia bacterium
ACGCCGAGGAAGGCCGCCCCTTCGCCGCTCCCCTTGCGCGCGACCTCGTCCTCGCCACCCTCAATCCGGGCGGCTCGGAGGAGGAGACGGAGGAAGAGGAATCGCCCTAGTCGAGCGCCTTGATGGCGTCGATCAGGGCGGGGACCACCTTCTTGTAGTCCTCGACCACGGCGAAGCGCGACACCTGCACCATGTTGCAGTCGGGATCGCGGTTGACCGCGACGATGTTCTTCGAACCGGACATGCCCGCCATGTGCTGGCTCGCGCCGCTGATGGCGACCGCGATGTACAAGTTCGGCGTCACCGTCTTGCCGGTGAGTCCGACCTGCTGCGAGGGCGGGTACCAGCCGAGGTCGCAGGCCGCCCGGCTTGCGCCCGTCGCCCCGCCGAGCAGTCCGGCCAGATCTTCCATCATCCCGAACGCGGAGGGGTCGCCCAGGCCGCGCCCGCCGGAGACCACCACGTCGGCGTCCTCCAGCCGGATGCCCGTCGCCTCTGCTGCTTCCGTGGAGACCACGCGCACGCGCTGCTCGCCGGTTGCGTCGATGGCGGTGACGGCCCCGCTGCGCCCGGCGTCCGGTGCAAGGGCATCCCACGCCTTCGGCTTGAGCGTCGCGATCTGTACGTCGCCGCGCCAGGTGACCTCTGCATTAGCGTTGCCGCCGTAGCAGCTGCGCGTCGCGCGGAGGCGTTCCCCGTCGATCGTGAGGCCGACGCATTCCATGGCGACTGCCGTGTTCAGTTTGAAGGCCATGAGCGGCCCGAGGTCGCGACCGACGCTCGTCTGGCCCATGAGCACAACGTTCGCGTCTGCCGCTTCGCAGGCGGCCAGGGCCGCGCCCGCGCCCGTCTCGGCGTAGCCCGGGTCGAGCGAGCCCGCCGGAGCAATGTAGACGGCATCGGCGCCGTGCTCGAAGAGGGACTGGGCGAGCGACTCGTCGCCCGCGACGAGGGCGCTGACCGCGCCGCCGCCCTGGTCGGCCAGGGCGCGCCCGGCCGCCAGCAGTTCGAAGGAGTGGGGAGCGACGGCGCCGTCGGCCGCCTCGGCAATGATGAGGGTTCCTGGCATCGTCGTTCCTCTAGATGAGCTTGGCCTCGCGCAGCTTCAGCGCGAGGTTGCGGGCCTGCTCCTCGGGGGAGTCGCCCTCGATGATCTCGACGTTGCTCTCTACCTGCGGGATGTAGAGCGCTTCCAGTTCCAGCCAGCGGTTGTCCTCGCCGGCCTCGTCGTCCTCGAGCTCGAGGTCGTCCGCCGACCAGACCTGCACGGTCTTCTTGGCCGCCAGCATGATCTGCCGGAGCTGCGGGTAGCGCGGCTCGCCGAACTCGTTCGAGATGGACACGACCGCGGGGAGATCGACCTCCACGGTCTGGAATCCGTCGTCCAGCACCCGCTCGACCGTGAGCGTGTCGCCGTCCAGTTCCATCGACTTCGCGATGGTCACGCAGGGGATTTCCAGTTGCTCGGCCACGCCCAGGGGCGCGACGCCCATGTCCCAGTCCGCTGAGGCCCGGCCCATCAGCACGAGGTCAACGTCGCCGATCTTCTCGATGGCGCGGGACAGGGCAACGGCCGTCTGGAAGTTATCGATGTTCTCGAAGTCCGGGTCGCTCAGCAGGACGCCTTCGTCGGCGCCCATCGCGAGGGCGTGCTTGATCGCGTCGCGCGCCGAGTCCTCGCCGAGGCTGATGACCGTGATCTTGCCCTCGCCGGCGGCGTCCTTCAGGCGAAGGGCCGCCTCCGTGGCCTGGGGGTCGTAGGGATTCACTACCGGCGCGATGCCCTGCGCGGGAATCACGCGCTTCGCCGCTTCATCGACGGCGAATTGCGAGGCCGGCGTCTCCGGATCGGGAATCTGCTTGACGCAGACGACTATGTTCACGCTGACGCCAACTCCTTCTTACAGACAGGTCGGGAATGGATGGAGCGGGCAGGGCCAGCCATGCGCCGCTGCGCCGGTCAGCGTAGCACGATCCCGCCGCTTGTGAAATCTCGCACGGACCCAGAACGCCCGCGTTGCCGGGCTGTGCAAGCGACTTGGCCGAAGCCCGCCGGCGAGCGGGAACCGCAGCGAAGCAGTCGAAGGAGCAAGGCGCGGCGAGAGCCCGGCCGGCGAGCGGGAAGCGATAGCGGAGCAGTCGAAGGAGCAAGACGCGGCGACAGCCCGCGAGTGAGCGCGAAGCGAAGCGGAGCAGTCGAAGGAGCAGTCAAATGAACGTTGTGTTTCGAAACCTGTCTGAAACAGGCCCGCAATCTGCGGGAAACCAACCCGACCTAGCTTCCCCTTCGACGTTTCGCCCCATCCGGGGGCATCGAGGAGGATTGCATGAAACGTGCCCTACCGGCCTTGCGCCGGCCGACCGCCATGCTTGCAGGCGGTCTGCTCGCGCTCGGCATCATTTCCGTGGTCTCCGCCCAGGACGGCGCCGAAGACCTCGCTGACATCATCAGCGCGGTCGACACCGCCTGGTTGCTGATCGCGGGCTTCCTCGTGTTCTTCATGCAGGCCGGTTTCGCCATGCTCACCGCGGGCTTCGTCCGCTCCAAGGAGACGGCGAACATCCTGATGAAGAACATGATCGACGCCTGCGTGGGAGGCATCTCCTTCTGGCTCGTCGGCTGGGCTTTCGCCTACGGCGTCAGCGACGCCTCGAACGAGTTCATCGGGCTCGGCAACTTCGGCTTGAACCAGCTTGCCGACGCGGGCTATGGCCACGCCGACTGGTTCTTCCAGTTCGCCTTCGCCGCCGCCGCCGCCACCATCGTGGCCGGCGCCCTGGCGGGACGCACCAAGTATTCGGCCTACCTCATCTACACGGTCGTCGTCACCGGCTTCATCTACCCCGTGGTGGTCCACTGGGGCTGGGACGGGACCACGTGGATGGGCGCCTTCACGGACGACATCTGGCTGGGCAACGGCTACGTCGACTTCGCAGGCTCCGGCATCGTCCACACCGTCGGCGGCATCACCGGCCTCATGGGCGCCATCGCCGTGGGCGCGCGCCTCGGCAAGTACGGTCCCAACGGTGAGGTTCGCGCGATTCCCGGCCACAACATCTCGATCGCCACGATCGGCATGTTCATCCTCTGGTTCGGCTGGTACGGGTTCAACCCGGGTTCGACGCTGGGCCTCTCGGGCGGCGGGGCCTCGTTGGCGGCCAGCGTGGCGGTCACGACGACCCTGGCGGCGGGGGCCGGCGGCATCACGGCGATGCTGTGGTCGCGCTTCCGCACGGGCCGCTACGACGCCGGCCTCACCATCAACGGCATCCTCGCCGGCCTCGTGGCCATTACGGCCGGCACGGCCACGGTCGACCCGTGGGCATCGGTCGTTATCGGCGCCATCGGCGCGCTGGTCATGTACTACGGTGTGCAACTCCTGGATGCCAGGTTCCGCATCGACGATCCCGTCGGCGCCGTCTCCGTGCATGCCTTCGCCGGCATCTGGGGCGTTCTCGCTGTCGGCCTGTTCTCCTCGGAGGCGGGCATGACCGCGGCCGGCTACGCCAACCCCCAGCACTACGGCCTCTTGCTGGGCGGCGGCGGCGAACAGCTGCTGATGCAGCTCATCGGCATCGCGGCCATCGTCGGCTGGACTGCCGTGACGGCCGGTATTCTCTTCTTCGCCATCAAGTTCACCGTCGGACTCCGCGTGAGCGAGGAAGAAGAGATGCGTGGCCTCGACCTCATCGAACACGGCGTCGATGCTTACCCGGACTTCGGTCCTTCGGGCTCCGGCATCTTCGGTGCCGCCGAGATTGGCGGAGGCGGAAGGTGAGCCCACGCCACATCCCGCATCCGACCCTGAGTCCGGAAAGGAGTACCCGGTGAAAAAGATCGAAGCCATCATCCGGCCGAGCGCACTCGAACCCGTAAAGGACGCGCTCGACGAGCTCGGCTTCTCCGGCGGCATCACCGTCTGGGAAGTCAAGGGCCACGGCAAACAGCGTGGCATCACCGAGCAGTGGCGCGGCCGCGAGTACCGCGTGGAGTACCTCTCCAAGGTGTTCCTCACCCTGGTGGTCGCCGACGACAAGGCTGACGCCGTCGTGGACGCTGTTCTCGATAACGCCAGCTCCGGCGAGATCGGCGACGGCAAGGTCTTCATCTCGAACGTGGAGGATGCCGTTCGCGTCCGCACCCGCGAACGCGGAGACGAGGCGCTCTAGCCTCCCACGTCCCCCGGCTGAGGGGCCGGGCGCACCCCGCGCCCGGCCCCTCTCCCATATCCCCCACGACACGAA
>VXRS01000121.1 GCA_009838385.1 Dehalococcoidia bacterium
GCGCCCGTGATCAGGATGCAGCGCACGTTGTCATCATCGTTGGCGCTGGTGATGGCCTGCTCGACCTCGGCCAGCGTATCGAGGCTGATGGCGTTGAGCTTCTCGGGCCTGTTGAGGGTGAGGTGGGCGACCCCATCGTCATCGACTTCCCAGAGAATTTCCTCGAATTGCATGGCCGGCCTCCGCGCAGCGAATGGCGCTAGCGTACGGGAGCACGGGCGTGGGGACTATGGCAGCACCGTCACGCGCAATCGCATCTGCGGATGGTAGTCGCAGGTGACGACGTGCTCGCCGGGGGTGGAGAAGCTCCAGACGAAGATGTCGCCCGCTTCCATGTCCGGGGAACGCGCTGACTTGTCGAACACGAGGTTATGAACGGCGGTCTCCCCGTTGTAGAAGTAGATTCGCTCGCCCACCTGCACCTGGAGCTCCTTCGGAGAGAAGGTGAGCCGGTCCTGGGACACGAATGGCGCGTCCGGGGGGACGTCCTTGGGGGCGGGGACGCCGGGATCGGCGCAGGCCACAAGGGCGAGGGCGGCGGCAAGCGCGACGAGGGTCCGAAGCACGAAACGATTGTGACGCAGCCGGGGCCTACGGCCAGATCGCAAGAGGCGCACCCTTGAGGGTGCGCCCCTTGCGCTCGTTGCCAACCAGCTCCGACTACGCGAGGTCGTAGCGGTCGAGGTTCATGACCTTGCTCCAGGCAGCCACGAAGTCACTCACGAACTGATCCTGGCCATCGTCGCAGCCATAGACCTCTGCGAGCGCCCGGAGCTCGGAGTTCGAACCGAACACGAGGTCCACCCTCGTGCCGGTCCACTTGAGGTCACCGGTCTCGCGGTCGCGCCCCTCGAACACATCGTCCGAGCCGGACGACGGATTCCAATCCGTGCTCATGTCGAGCAGGTTCACGAAGAAGTCGTTGCTCAACGTGCCCGGCCGGTCGGTGAGCACACCGTGCGCGGACTGGCCGCTATTCGCGCCAAGGACGCGCAGGCCGCCAACGAGGGCGGTCATCTCGGGGGCGTTGAGGGTCAGCATGTAGGCCCGCTCCACCAAGAGCTCTTCGGCGGTGCCGTCCTGCCCGTGCTGGATGTAGTTGCGGAACCCGTCGAAGGTGGGCTCGAGGACGGCGAACGACTCTTCGTCCGTCCACTCGTCGGAGGCGTCGGTGCGCCCGGGCGTGAAGGGAACCTGCACGTCGTGGCCGGCGCTCGCGGCGGCCTGCTCGACGCCGGCGCATCCGCCCAGAACGATGAGGTCGGCAAGGGAGACCTGCTTGCCGCCGGACTGCGAGCCGTTGAAGGCGGCCTGGATGCCCTCCAGCGTCGAAAGCACACCGGCGAGCTGGGCCGGGTCGTTGACCTCCCAGTCCTTCTGCGGCGCGAGCCGCACGCGCGCGCCGTTGGCGCCGCCGCGCTTATCGGTGCCGCGGAACGACGCCGCTGAAGCCCAGGCGGCCGAGACCAGCTGGGAAACGGACAGGCCCGAGGCCAGGATCTGCGCCTTGAGGGTGGCGGCGTCCGCGTCGTCGATCAGCTCGTGGTCGACCTCGGGGACCGGGTCCTGCCAGATCAGGGCCTCCTCGGGTACGAGGGGGCCGAGATAGCGGCTGCGCGGTCCCATGTCGCGATGGATCAGCTTGAACCAGGCTCGCGCGAAAGCGTCGGCGAACACGGCGGGATCCTCAAGGAAGCGCCTCGAGATCGGTGCGTAGTCCGGATCCATCCGCAGCGAAAGGTCGGTGGTCAGCATGAATGGGGCGTGCATCTTCGAGGCGTCGTGCGCATCCGGCACGGTCGCCACGGCGCTGGCCGGTGTGTACTGCGACTTCCCGCCGGGGCTCGTCGTGAGCTCCCACTCCAGGTTGTAGAGGTTCTCGAGGAAGTTGTTGTCCCACTGGACGGGGTTGTTCGTCCAGGCGCCTTCTAGGGCGCTCGTGACGGTGTCGTTGGCCATGCCGCTGCCGGCGCCGTTCGTCCAGCCGAAGCCCTGCTCATCGATGCCGGCGCCCTCGGGCTCCGGACCGACCAGGTCCTCGGTGTGGGCGCCGTGGGCCTTACCGAAGGTGTGTCCGCCCGCGATGAGGGCAACCGTCTCCTCGTCGTTCATGGCCATGCGCTTGAACGTCTGGCGGATGTAGCGGGCGGCAGCGAGGGGGTCGGGATTGGCGTTCGGGCCCTCGGGGTTCACGTAGATGAGGCCCATGTGGTCGGCGCCGAGGGGGCCCTGCAGCTCGCCGTCGGCATCGTGGCGCTCGTCGGCGAGCCACTCGCTCTCCGCGCCCCAGTCGGTCTCGTCGGCCTCCCAGACGTCGGGGCGTCCGAAGGCGAACCCAAAGCTCTTGAATCCCATGGACTCAAGGGCGCAGTCACCGGCGAAGATGATGAGGTCGGCCCAGGAGAGGCTGCGTCCGTACTTCTGCTTGATGGGCCACAGGAGGCGGCGGGCCTTGTCGAGGTTGGCGTTGTCGGGCCAGCTGTTGAGGGGAGCGAAGCGCTGGTGGCCTGAGCCGCCGCCGCCGCGACCGTCGCTGATGCGGTAGGTACCGGCGGCGTGCCAGGTCATGCGGATGAAGAGCGGCCCGTAGTGGCCGTAGTCCGCCGGCCACCAGTCCTGGGAGGTCGTCATGACCTCTTCGATGTCCTGCTTGAGTGCCTCGACATCGAGGGTCGCGACCGCCTCGGCGTAGTCAAAGTCCTCGCCCATCGGATCCGACAGGGGGGAATTGTGGCGGAGAGCCTTCAGGTTCAGCTGATCCGGCCACCAGTATTGGTTCGAAGTCATGTTCGCCTCGCTGTAAATCTCTTGGCATGGCGCAGCTCTCGCTGGCTCAGCCCTCGGGAGCCTTCGCAGGCCTGCCGCATTGTAGCCCTCGATCGTCAATCCTGTGAAAGCGCCCGCGAAAGCAGCGGGCGTCCCGATGTACTATTGCCCAGGCGCGAGGACAGATGAGCAATTCAGACGTCGCCGGAACGGTACGCACACCATCGGGAGACGATCTCGGGAACATCCCGTTGCAGACCTGCCCGCGCTGTTTCGCGCCGATGTCGGCCATCAAGGGGTCGCGCCTGGCGGTCTGCCGGCGCTGCGGCTACAAGGACGACTGCTGTTAGGGACTCTGGTGAGGGCCGGGGCGTCAGGAGTTACTGACGCCGGTCACGCGGAACTGGATGACGCCGGCCGGCACCGAGACGCTGACCTCGTCGCCGGGGCGGCGGCCGAGCAACTCCTTGCCAACGGGGGACTCGACCGAGATCTTGCGGTCGGCGGCGTTGGCCTCGCGCGCGCTGACGAGCTTGTACTCGATGTCGCGTTCGTTATCGAGGCGCGTGACCTGGACGGTCGAGCCGATGGTGGAGCGGTCGCCGGCGGATTTGCCCTCGTCGACCGCGACGGCGCGGCGAAGGGTGGCGTTGATCTCGCGGCGGCGGGTCTCGTTGAAGGCAAGCGCTTCGCGGGCGGCCTCAAGCGGCGCGTTCTCGCGGAAGTCCTTGTCCTCGCGAGCGAGGGAGATGGCCTTCACGAGGTCGGGAACGTCCCCCTCGAGCCTGTCGAGCTCGTGCTGGAGGTTGGTGATTCCCTCAGCGGTCATCTCGATGGGCGCTTCGTTGACGGCGTGGGCAACCGTGGCGCGGCCAGCGGAGCGTCGCAGGCGGATGTGCACGCCGTAATTCTTCTCGACGTAGCTCCGCTTCTTCAGGTACTGGAACCAGGCCTTGAGAGCGGCCACGCGCTGGGGCGCGGCAGGATCCGAAAGCTGGATCTGCGACTCGGCATAGGACTCGACGCGGGCGCCCGTGAGGGCGGCGACGGCGGTCTCGTGGCCGGCATGTTCGACGTAGCGACGGACGAAGGGAGAAGCGTTGTTATGGGCTTCGGGCGAGAGCGTTCCGAGGTATTCCTCAAGCGCCTCGCCTAGCGTTATCGAGGCACTGGCCCCCGGCTGATCACTCATGGGAGGATCGTACCATGCACATGCGCAACGAACCGGCGCATTCCCCCCCAAATCCGGGGTTCTCGCGATGCTAGCGTGGGAATCCCTGCCCGAACTCTTCCCGGATCTGGCCGAATCGGAACGCTGGCTGCCGCTGCTGCGTCGCCACGCGCAGTTGCTGGCGGAGTCGCCCGTCCAGACGACAACCGTGAAAGGCGAGGTGGTCGTCGCGCGGCACTATGCGGAGTCGCTCGAGGCGTACCGGCTGTCGGGGTCCCCAGAGGCGGGGGTGGTGGTGGATGTGGGG
>VXRS01000236.1 GCA_009838385.1 Dehalococcoidia bacterium
GCGTTCGCCGGGTCCATCTGGTAGCCACGTCGGTCGCCGAAAGAGGGGGCACTGTCCGCTGCCTCACGGAACGGCCCGTAGAACGCGCTCGAGAACTTCGCCGCGTACGAGAGGATGGCCGTGTCGCTCAGCCCCGAGCCGTCGAGAGCCTCGCGGATAGCGGCCACGCGCCCGTCCAGCATGTCGCTGGGCGCGACGATGTCGCAGCCCGCATCCGCGAGGCTCACGGCCATGTCGGCCAGCAGCGGCAGGCTCGCATCGTTGTCGACCTCGCCCTCGTCCGTCAGCAGGCCGCAGTGCCCGTGGCTCGTGTACTCGCACAGGCAGACGTCGCCGATGACCAGCATCTCCGGGACAGCGTCCTTCAGGCGCCGGATCGCCTCCTGAACGACGCCGTGGTCGTCGTAGGCGCCGGAGCCGCGCTCGTCCTTGGACGCCGGAATCCCGAACAGCAGCACGGCCGGCACGCCCGCATCCCGCAGCTCCCGTGCTTCCTCCACCAGCGCCTCCAGCCCCAACCGCGACTGTCCTGGCATCGCCTCGATGGGCGCGCGGCCGTCGAGGCCTTCCTCGACGAACAGGGGCGCGACCAGGTGCGCCGGCGTCAGCTCGGTCTCGCGCACGAGCCCTCGCATCGCCTGCGAGCTGCGCAGGCGCCGGTGTCGCCGGAACTCCAGCCCTTCCATGTGCCGCGCCTCCCGGGAAGTCAGGCCGCTAGACGGCGCACTCGCCCTCGCCACGCTCCAGCACGTAGAGCTCGAACTTCGTCCAGTCGATGAACATCTCGCGATTGTCGTCCGAGAAGTCGCCCGGAATCGTCAGATCCTGCACCGCCTGCTCGAACGGTACCTTGCCGACCCGGTCGAAGTAGGCGTTGAACTCCTCGCCGTCTTCGCGCTCGCGCTGGTACAGGTCGAGCCAGCGCTGCACCGCGTCGGGCGTGCGCTTCGCCGGCAGCCGCAGCTTCAGCTGCGTCCCGACGCGCACCTTGCCGTTCCCCTCCTCGTAGCCGCCGCCGATAAAGGCGTGGTAGGCGGGAAGCTGGTGCCCGTCGACCTTCATGGCCGCGCCGTGGAAGCCGATGTTGCCGAGGTGGTGCTGGCCGCAGCTGTTGGGGCAGCCGCTCATCTTGATGTGCAGCTTCTCCACCAGTGGGTCGGCCACGGCCAGGTCCGTCACGCGCTCCTGGATAGCGCGGTTCAGCCCCATCGAGCTCGTGATGCCGAGCTTGCAGCTGTCCGTGCCGGGGCAGCTCACCACGTCCGTGACCGTCCCGGCCCCCGCTTCCGCCAGGCCCAGGTCGACCAGTCGCGAGTAGACCTCGTACAGGCTCTCGTCCCGCACCCACCGCAGCACCATGTTTTGCTGCACCGACGTGCGTGCGTTGCCGCCGCAGTACTCGCGCATCATGTCGGCAATGCCGTGGAACTGCGCCGGCGTCAGGTCGCCGCGGGTGATCTTGATCTCGACCGTGCTGAATCCCTGCTGCTTCTGCGCCTTCACGTTTGCCGAGACGAACTGCGTGAACGCGGCCGCGTCGTCGCCCGGCTGCGCGTAGGAGTCGCGCCGCGCCGGCGCCCGCTCCTCCTCGTTGTCGAGGAAGAGCAGCCGCTCCGGGCTGAAGTCGCGCTGCGCCCAGGGCTGGGCAAGCTCGTCGTCGACCATCTCGAGGAAGCGGTCCGCCCCGATCCGGTCGATGAGCACCTTGATGCGGGCCATCGCCCGGTTCTTCCGCAGCATGTCCGCCGCGTTGAAGATGCGGATGACCGCCTCGCTCACCTTCAGGTACTCGTCCAGCGAGACGAACTCGCGCACCACGATCGCCTCGCGCGGCATGATCGCGAGGCCGCCGCCGCACACCATCTTGAAGCCCTGCACCCCGTTCTCGATGCGCGGGATGAAGCCGAGGTCGTGGATGCCCGTGATCGCCACGTCCGCGTCGTCGGCGCTGAAGGCGACCTTGAACTTGCGCGGCAGCAGCTGCGTCAAGGGGTTGCGCAGCCAGAACCGTGCGAACGCGCCCGCGTAGGGCGTCACGTCGAACAGCTCGCCGTCGGTCACCCCCGCCCAGGGGTCGGCGGTCACGTTGCGGACGGTGTTGCCGCAGGCCTCGCGCGTCGAGAGGCCGACGCTCGCCAGCAGCCGCAACCCGTCCGGCATGCGCGCCAGGGGAATGTGGTGGAACTGGAAGTTCTGCCGCGTCGTGATGTGTCCCTTGCGTAGCGGCGCGAAGCGCTCGGCCAGCTCCCCGAAAGCGTCCATCTGATCCGGCGTTACGCCCCCGAAGGGGAGCTTCACGCGCGTCATCTGCACGTTGGGCTGGCGCTGGCCGTACACGCCCTGCTTCAGCCGGTACCCCTGGAAGACCGCTTCTTCCTCGTAGCCGCCCGCCAGGAAACGCGTCGCCTCGGTCTCAAAGTCGTCGAGCTCCTCGGTCAGGATCGGCAGAACCTTGCCGGGAGCGTTGGTCTGGACGATAGTCTCGACTGCGCGCATCTACGCTGTCCTTTCGCGGAAGGCTCGTCAGGGCCGGCCTTCGCGGGCTGGGAGTGTGTGAAGCGACTGTAGCATGTAGGACGCGCCCAGTCGTTGCTGGCAAGTCACGTTGTTGATATTGTTGAGCAACGAACTCAGCTTTACGCGGAGCCCCTTCCCGTGTCCCTCACCGCCACCCTTGATGACACCGCCATCGCAGCGCTCAACGAGCGTTTCGAGGACGCGACGCCCGAGGAGATCGTGCGCTGGGCCGTTGACACGTTTGGCGATGGCCTCTCCGTCGGCGCCAGCTTTGGCGGTCCCACGGGCATGGCCATCCTCCACATGACCGCCCAGCTCAAGCCCAACGTGCACGTCTTCGTGCTCGATACGGACTACCTCTTCGACGAGACCCACCAGACCCGCGAGCGCGCGACCGCCGCCCTCAACCTCACGAACGTCCAGGTCTACAAGTCGAAGCTGACCCACGAGGAGCAGGCAGCCCAGCACGGCGCCGCCCTCTGGATGCGCGACCCCGACCTCTGCTGCGATCTCCGCAAGGTCGAGCCCAACCAGCGCGCCCTCGCCGGCAAGACCGCCTGGATCGCCG
Source organism: Dehalococcoidia bacterium (assembly GCA_009838385.1). The sequence goes on from VXRS01000236.1 coordinate 3,086, forward strand.
GCCTTCGACGCGACCAGTCCGAGGGCCGCGCCGACGTCCCCATCGTCGCCTGGAACCAGAGGTTCGGGCTGATCAAGATCAATCCGCTCGCCCGCTGGACCGAGAAGGACACCTGGAACTACATCTCCCAGCACGACGTTCCCTACAACCCCCTGCTCGACCATGGCTTCGTCAGCATTGGCTGCTTCAACTGCACCGTGCCCGGCAAGCAGGGCCGCCAGGGGCGCTGGGAAGGCTTCGAAAAGGACGAGTGCGGACTCCACACCTGAGCCGGCCCGTGTCCACCACCTCCGCACGGCGGCCCGATGGCCGCCGTCTTGATGCGCATCCGGCGCCCCGAAGGCGCCACCAGTCACCACGATAGTCAGGGAGTAACACCAATGTGTTTGGAGTACCGCCAATGAGCAGTCAGGGCTTCGTCATCTGGTTCACCGGGCTCTCCGGCTCCGGCAAGAGCACCCTCGCCGAGGCGCTCGCCCCGGTCCTGCGGGAGCGCGGCCGCAACGTCGAGATCCTCGACGGCGACATCGTTCGCACCAACCTCTCGAAGGGCCTCGGCTTCAGCAAGGAGGATCGCGACACGAACATCCGCCGCATCGGCTTCGTCGCCAGCCTCCTCGCTCGCAACGGCGTCGGCGTCATCACCGCCGCCATCTCCCCCTACCAGGAGATCCGCGACGAGAACCGCGCCATGACCGAGGGAGACGGCGCTGTATTCGTCGAGGTGCACGCCGCGGCCACGGTCGAGCAGTGCGAGGCGCGCGACGTGAAGGGCCTCTACGCAAAGGCCCGCGCCGGCGAGATCAAGGGCTTCACCGGCATCGACGACCCCTACGAGGAGCCTCCCAGCCCGGAGGTGCGCTGCGAGACCGGTCTCGATTCCGAAGAACGCAGCCTCGATCAAATCCTCGAGTATCTCGAGTCCCGCGGGCTCATCGGGAAGGCCCAGTCATGAGCAACCTCGGCGAACCCTACGGCGGCACGCTTGTTGACCTCCTCGTCGATGAAGAGGAGCACGTCGAGATCGGCCGCGAGGTCGCGAGCCTTCCGACCATCGAGCTCGACTCCCGGCACCTCGCCGACTTCGAGCTCCTTGCCAACGGCGGCTTCAGCCCCCTCACCGGCTTCATGGGCGAGGCCGACTACCACTCCGT
>VXRS01000287.1 GCA_009838385.1 Dehalococcoidia bacterium
GCGGCAGTAGCGCATGATGACGTCGTAGATCTCCGCCTTGGCGACCAGCCTGTCGGTGGCGGACATCGTTTCCGCGCTCGCCGTGGTCTGCGTGTTGGTCATCGCTCAACTCCTTGCCGTGGGACGGCATCCGGTCGACAAGTCTAGGCAATCCGCCCCGCCCCGGATGCGCATGAATGCGCTGGCCACCTCGAGTAGCGGTGAAGAGCCCCTCGATATTCCCCGAAACGGGTGGGGTAATTCGAGGGTTCGCGACCTAGGGTTGGTCCATGATGCGTTCGATTCATGGCCCGCCCTCGCTTGCCCGTACATCGACGAGCGCCGCGGCATCGACCTCGGGGGCGCCTACAACAACCACAACGTCGAGAAGCTGGGCATCACGCTCAACCTGCGCACCGAGCGCGCCCGTGAGCTGCTCCGGCAACTCATCGGCATCTCCGATGTCGTGTCCGAGAACTTCTCGGCGGGCGTCCTCGACCGCTGGGGCTTCGATTACGAGGCGCTCAAGGCGATCCGCCCCGACATCATCTACGTCTCGAACTGCGGCTTCGGCCATTCGGGCCCCTATCGCGACTACAAGACCTGGGGGCCGATCGTGCAGGCGCTCTCCGGGCTCACCTTTGGTTCGGGGCTGCCCGACCAGCCGCCGGCAGGCTGGGGCTACAGCTACATGGACCACACGGGCGGCTACTTCATGGCCATCGCCATCCTCATGGCCCTGCACCACCGGAACGTCACCGGCGAGGGTCAGTGGGTCGATCTGGCCTGCACCGAAGCGGCCTGCACCCTCAACGGCCCGGCCTTGCTCGACGCCACCGTGAACGGCCGGCCATTGCGCCGCGAGGGGATGCCCCACGCCAATCGCAGCCAGTTCCCGCCGATGGCGCCGCACAACATCTATGCTGCCGAGGGCGAAGACAACTGGATCGCGGTCGCCTGCCGCTCCGATGAGGAGTGGCAGGCCCTGCGGGAGCTCATCGGTGAGCCCTGGGCGAAGGACCCGCGCTGGGACAGCCTCTCGGGCCGGATCGAGTTCGAGGACGAACTCGACCGCAACATGGAACGCTGGACTCGCCGGCACGAGCGCTTCGAGCTCGCCGCGCGCATCCGCGATGCCGGGCTCCCGGCGACCGCCGTCCAGCGCCCCGAGGAGCGCGTCGACAAAGACCCGAACACCGAGGGCTGGGGCCTCTGGCCCAGCGTGAACCACACCGCGATTGGCGACGTTCGCGTCGATGGCCTGCCTGTGCATCTGTCGGAGACGGACTGGCGCCTCGAGCGTGGCGGACCCTGCCTCGGCGAGCACAACGACTACGTCTACGGCGAGATCCTCGGCCTCGCGCCCGCCGAAATCGCGTCGCTGCGCGAGGAGGGCGTAATTTGAGCGGCCCCCTGGCGGACCTGCGCGTGGTCGAACTGTGCAGCGAGCGCGGCGCCTGGGCCGGCAAGCTGTTGGCCGACATGGGCGCCGACGTGGTGAAGGTCGAGCCGCCCGGGGGCGACATTACCCGCACCTACCCGCCCTTCCTCGATGATGAGCCCGGTCCGGAACGCAGCCTCTACTTCTGGTACTACAACACCAGCAAACGGGGCGTCACGCTCGACCTCGAGAGTGATACCGGCCGCGATGCGTTTCAGCGGCTGGCTGCCGGCGCCGACATCCTGCTCGAGGACCGCGCCCCCGGCGTCATGGCCGCTCTCGGCCTCGACTTCCCCGACCTGCAGCCGTCGAACGAGCGGCTCATCTACGTCTCGATCACGCCCTTCGGCCGCAACGCGCCCCGCGCGAACGAGCCGGCAAGCGACCTCACCATCTTCGCCGGCGGGGGGCCCGCCTGGAACAACGGCTACGACGACCACTCCCTCCCGCCCGTGCGCGGCGGCGGCGACCAGGGCTACCACACCGGTTGCCACTTCGCCGTCTTGTCTGCGCTGGTTGCCCTCCTCCACCGCGACAACGGAGGCCGCGGCCAGCACATCGATGTGAACATGCACGCCGCCGCCAACGTCACGACCGAGGCCGGCAGCTACAACTGGCTCGTGGCCCGCGAGACGGTGCAGCGCCAGACCGGCCGCCACGCTGCTGAGAACCCGACGATGCCCGCGCAAGTGCGCTCCGCCGACGGCCGCTACGTCAACACCGGTGTCTCGCCGCGCCGCCCGCACGAGTTCACGCTGACCCACCAGTGGCTGGAGGAACTCGGCCTGCTGGAGGAATTCCACGCCGCCGCCCTGCTCCCGCTGGGCGCCGAACGTGAACAGTTCGACCTTTCGCGGCTACCCTCCGACGAGGACCTGCGTGCGATCTACGGCGCCGGCCAGGAGGCCATGGCCTGCATCGCCTCGCATCTCACGGCCTATGAGTTCTTCATTGGCGCCCAGGAGCGCGGCTTCCAGGTGGGGATCATCTACTCGCCGGAGGAGGCGATGGCCGACCCCCACTTCGTTGCCCGCGGCTTCCCCGTGGAGGTGGAGCACTCCGAACACGGCCGCTCGTTCACCTACCCCGGTGCGCCCTACAAGTTCGAGAAGTCGCCGTGGTCGGTTCGTCGCGCTCCTCTGCTCGGCGAGCACAGTGACGAGTGTTTACCGGAGTAGAGCGTGGCCTCTGCCTCGCCCTGATACGGTGGTGTGCGTGACCCCATCGCTTTTGCCCGCGGCCCCTATATGGCTGCTCGTCATAGTGGCCTGCCTGGGCGTGTGGGGCTGCGGCGGAGCAGGCGGCGACGCGGAAGGGTCCGGCGACCTCCCGTCCGACCCAACGGAAGAGGACATCCCCCCTCTTACCCTGGCTGACGGTTCTCACCCGCCGCCGCCGCCGTCGGTGCCGAGCGGCCCTCTCGACGAGGCCCTCGTCGCCGACCTCGACCGGCTCTTCGCAGACGTCGGCCCGGCGATCGACCGCGCCGCGCTGGCACGCGTGGGAGCGTCGGGGGACGCGCGCGTAGCCTGGCTGCTCGCGGACCTGTTGCGCTTTCTGCAGCATGGGGATAGCGCCGATCGCGTGGTCTCGGCCTTCGAGGCGCTGACGGGCGCCGATGTGCCGGAAGGATTCGCCTGGCCGGTCGTGACCAACTGGCTGATCGCCTGGGATCTGCCGGCGCCGCCCGGGTACGTGACCTGGAAGCGCCAGCTCTTCGAACTGATCGAGCCCGGCTGGGCGCCCTTCTTCGCGGACGAGGACACGGCCGTCGACTGGCGCCTCGTTAGTTGGGGCGGCGTCCTGATCGACGATCGGCCCTTCGAGCAGATCAAGCTCCCCTGCCCGGAGGGCTGCATCCCCGCGCTCAATGCCCCCGGGGTTACCGACGTCCGTGGCGGCGACTGGTACGCCGATCGCGGCATCGTCTTCGGCGTCGTCGTCAACGGCGAGGCCCGTGCCTACCCAAAGCACATCATGGAAGTGCATGAGATGGTCAACGACACCTTGGGCGGCCGGCGCATCGGCGTCCCCTATTGCACCCTCTGCGGTTCCGCCCAGGCCTACTTCACCGACCGCCCTCCGCGGGGCTTCGCCACAATCGAGCTGCGCACGTCGGGGCTGCTCTCCCGATCCAACAAGGTGATGTTCGACTTCCACACCTACTCCGTCTTCGACACATTCACCGGCGCGGCGCTCTCCGGGCCGCTCCATGACGAGCGCTTCGTCCTGGAGATGCTGCCCGTCGTCACCAGTACCTGGGGCGAATGGAAGGCGGCCTACCCCGACACGACGATGGTGGCGGAGGACGGCGGCATCGGCCGCACCTACCCCCTCGACCCGCTACGCGGGCGCGACGCCGGGGGACCCATCTTCCCCATCGGCGAGGTCGACCAGCGCCTCCCTGTGCAGGCGCCCGTGCTTGGGGTCGTCACGCCGGCAGGGGAGGCGCTTGCCTTCCCGGTCGCGCAGTCGCGAGCCGCGCTCCAGGCGGGCGATGCCGTGGTGCTTGGCGGCGTCCGGCTCGTCCTGGACGGCGGCGGACTTCGCGCCGAGTGGACCGACGGCCGCCCCCTGCCCAGTCACCAGGCCTATTGGTTCGCCTGGAGCCAGTTCCACCCGGACACCCTCGTCTGGACGCCGCTCTCCTGAGACAACCGGAGTCTCGTCGAAGACCGATGCGGGGATATCGGCGCGAAGGCACGCTCGTGCTGAACGCAGGTCGGCCCTCACTGCACCGGCAGCCCGGAAGGCGGTGTACCCCCGGCAGGAATCGAACCTGCGCACATGGTTTAGGAAACCACTGCTCTAT
>VXRS01000232.1 GCA_009838385.1 Dehalococcoidia bacterium
GCGGGGAGGCGTCGTAGGGGGCGATCTCCTCTTCGAGCATGCGCAACACCGTGAGACTCGCCCCCCTCGGGGCGTAGCGGCCCGTCTCCCACTCGCTCACGGTCTGCTGGCGCACGCCAAGGCGGCGGGCGAAGGCAGCCTGGCTCAGACCTGAACGTTCCCGCAGGTTTCTCACCCAGCCCTCGGGGGTTGGATCCGGCATGCGGCCCAGTCTACACGGTAACGTGTAGCCGTTGGGAAGGGAGCTACGTCGTCGCGGAGGGGATTGGGGTCCCGGAGGATTCGGAAAACGCGCCAAGGCGGGCGAGCTCGGCGCGCAGGTCGAGGAGGGCGGTATAGGTGAGCAGCACGGTGACCGGGCGGCCGCCGGGGTTCGCGGCGAGGGCATCGAGGAAGGCGGCGGGGGGGCGGCTGATGGCGGCAGGCTCGGGCCAGCCCGCGTAGCGCAGGCGCAGGGCGGCGTCCTCGGCGCGGGCGCCGCCCGCCCAGCAGCGCTCGACGCGGCCGGCGAGCCGCTCGAAGTCGACGTCCCAGATCCAGCTCACGTCGCGGCCGTCGGCGAAGCGGTCGTTGAGGACGAACGCGACCTCGGCGGGGCCGGGCTCGTCCTCGACCAGACGCAGGGCCTCGCTCGCGCCGGCGGGGTTCTTGCAGAGCAGAAGGCGCAGGCGGCAATCGCCGAGGGCGACGAGCTCGCCCCGGCCGAAGGCGGGGCGGGCGGCGGCGAGCCCGGCGCGGATGTCGTCGGGGTGCAGGTCGAGGGCGCGGGCGAGCGCGATGGCGGCAAGGGCGTTGCCGGCGTTGTAGAGGCCGCCGAGGGGGAGGTCGACATCGCCGAGGCCGGGGATGGTGAGGCGGAGGCCGTCGGGGCCGGGCTCGACGGCGGTAGCGCTCGTGTCGGGATCGGGGACGGCGCGTTCGCAACCGGCGCAGCGCCAGCGGCCCAGGTGGGCGGCGTAGCGCGACTCGTAGCGGTAGACGCCCCCGCAGGCGCGGCACCAGCGGGCGTCGGCGGGACCGGGGGAGGAGGCGCTCGCGCGGGCGCCGGCGAGGGAGTACCAGTGGACGGGTCCGGGCCAGTCGAGGGCGAGCTCGGCGACGGAGGGGTCGTCGGCGTTGAGGACGAGCGTCGTCGCCGGCGGCAGGAGGGTAAGGGCTTCGCGCCAGCGGGCGGCGACGCCGTCGACCTCGCCGTAGCGATCGAGCTGGTCGCGGAAGAGGTTCGTGAAGGCGACGGCGCGGGGCTGCAGGGCGCGGGCGGCGGCGGGAAGCGTCGCTTCGTCCGTCTCCATGAGGGCGAGGGCGCGCCGGTCGCGGGGGCGGCCGCGCCAGTCGGCGGCAGCGGCGAGGGCGGAGGCGATGCCGCGCGTAAGGTTCGACCCTTCGCGGTTATGGACGGCGGGGTGGCCCGAGGCGGCGAGCATGCCGGCGAGGAGGCGGGCGGTGGTCGTCTTGCCGTTCGTGCCGGTGATGAGGACGGCGCCGCCCTCGAGCGATCGTCCGAGGGTGGAGACGAAGGCGGGGTCGAGGCGTTCGGCGACGAGGCCGGGGAGGGCGGTTGCCCCGCCCCGCCGGAGCCCGGAGCTGAGCGCGGCGGCGCCCTTCGCGGCCCAGAGGGCGAGCAGGAGGCGGGGGCCGGGCGCCGTCATGACCACGTCCCTGGTCCGCAGAGGCGGACGGTCATGGTACGGGTCGGCAGGAGCGGCCGGGGAGGGCTAGGTGCCCGTGGCGCTCACGAAGGGGAGCGGCTGGGCGGGCACGAGGCCCGCGAGCACGCGCTCGATCGCCATCGTATGGCTGCAGATCGACCACTCGGCGAAGAAACCGCAGGTGCAGGACCATGCCTCGTCGGCGAACTCGACACGGTGGTCGGTGTTGTCGCCCCGGACGGTCACGGTAAAACCCTCGATGCAGAACCGCTCGGGTTCGGCGGCGTAACGCCTGGCTTTCTCGATCTTGCCGATGATGCTCGATTGCATGTTCGCTGGAACCCCCTGGCGCTGGCGGCTTCAGACACAGAAACGGCGCCCTACAGGCGCCGTTGGAGGTGCGTGCCGCTCGCGCATCCATCGCGCCATTCACGCTACGGGCGTGCGGGAGGGGCTGTCAACAGTTTCGGGAGCGGGTTCCGTGAAGGACACGACCATCTCCGTGGGGGCGCTTACCGTAACCTGCTCGCGGGGGGCGGGAAGGGGGAAGTCGGGGGGGAAGGCAACGGCGATGCGCTCGCCGTTGGCGCGCCCGACCACCTCGACGCTGGTGACGAGATCGACGATCTCCTCGACGTGCAGGGTGAGCATGAACTCGCCCGGACCGGGACGGAGGCCGCCGGGCGCGACGCCGGCGAGTCCGGCGTCGGTGGGGATGAGGGTGTAGCCGAGGAAGGCGGCGGTCTCGGGATCGGGCGGGGAGGCGAAGACCTCGCGCCTCGGCCCGGCGGCGCGCACGCGCCCCTCCCGCAGGAGCACGAGATCCGCGGCGAGGCGCAGAGCCTCGTCGCGGTCGTGGGTGACCAGCACGGTCGTCCCGGCGAAGCGGCGCAGGAGGGCCGGAAGCTCCTCCAGCATCTGGGCGCGCCCGCGCTCGTCGAAGCCGGCGAGCGGCTCGTCGAGAAGCGTCAGGGGCGCGCGCAGGGAGAGGGCGCGGGCGAGGTTGGCGCGCTGCGCCTCGCCGCCCGAGAGGCGGTTGGCGGGACGGTCGAGGAGGTGGGCGACGCCGCAGGCGGTGGCGGCCTCGGCAAGCCGAGCGCGGCGTTCCGGACGAGAGAGACCGCGCAGGTGCAGGGCGAGGTCAAGGTTGGCGCGCAAGGTGCCGGAGAGAAAGACCGCTTCCTGGAAGGCGTAGGCCACGGAGGCGCGGGCGGCGGGGGCGGGCTCTTCCCCGAGCAAGACACGGCCGGCGCGGGGCCGTTCGAGGCCGGCGAGCAGACGGAGCAGGGTCGACTTCCCGGAGCCGTTGGGGCCGAGGAGAGCGGTCACGCGACCCGCGGCGAAACGCAGGTCGGGCACGTCGACGACGGGCCGGTCGCCGTAGGCGAACTGCACGCGGTCGAAACGCGCTTCCATCAGCGGGGGCTCCGCTGCTGGACGACCGTGAGGACGGCGACGATGGCGAAGGCCATGGCGAGCAGGACGAGGCCGTAGGCGATGGCGCGCTCGGTATCGGCGCGGCTGGTCTCCGTGACGATGGCGGTGGTGAGGACGCGCGTATCGCCGACGAGGTTGCCGCCGACGGCCATGGAGGCGCCCACCTCGGAGACGACGGCGCCGAATCCGGCCATGACGGCGGCGAGGAGGCCGAGGCGGGCCTCGCGGGCGAGCAGCCAGAGGGTTCGCAGCTTTCCGGCGCCGAGCACGGCGAGGAGGTCGGGCAGGCGGGCGGGGAGGGCCTGGATGGAGGCAGCGGTGAAGGCGATGACGAGCGGGGTGGCGATGAGGAACTGGGCGATGATCATGGCCTGCTTCGTGTAGATGAGCTCGAAGCCGCCGAAGGGGCCGCTTCGCACGAGCAGGAGCCAGATGACGAGTCCGGCGACGACCGGGGGCATGCCCATGCCCGTGCCCACGGCGGCGAGGATGAGGGTGCGGGCGGGGAAGCGGGCGCGTCCGAGCAGGTAGCCGAGGGGCACGCCCACGAGCATGGCCAGGGCGGTGGCCGAACCGGAGACGAGCAGGGAGCGGCCGGCGATGGAGAAGAGCTCACCGTCGCCCGTGCCGATGAGGCGGAACGCCTCCACCAGGCCGTCCCAGATGGCTTCCATCAGCCGCCTCCAACCGGGATCTGGACGGCGGGGGTAAAGAGCGAGCGGCCGAACTCCTCGGCGCGGAAGCGCCCGATGAGCGCCTGCGTCTCCGGTTCGAGGAGGAAGGCGGCGAAGGCCTCGGCCTGCTCCGCTGCGACGTCGTCGTGCTTGTCCGGGTTGACGACGTGGATGCGGTAGACGTTGAGGAGCGTGGCGTCCCCCTCGACGAGGACGGCGAGGTCGAGCACGTCGCGCAGGGCGAGGTAGGTGGCGCGATCGGTGAGGGTGTAGGCGCCGCGCTCGGAGGCGATGGTGAGGGTGGCGCCCATGCCCTGGCCGGTCTCCTCGCGGGTGAGACGGGCGGGGTCGATGCCGGCGGCGACCCAGAGGGCGAGCTCCTTTTTGTGCGTGCCGGAGTCGTCACCGCGGGAGACGAAGCGGCCATCGGAGGCGATGGCGGCGAGAGCGGCGGGGAGGTCGGGGGC
>VXRS01000223.1 GCA_009838385.1 Dehalococcoidia bacterium
ACGACCCCTCCTCCGGGCTCGGGGGCTCGGAGATGTGAAAAACAGGTCAGTGTAGCGTCCGGCGGTTGTGGGGGTTAGTCGGGGGCTTCGAGATGGTCGAGGAGGAGGTTGGCGGCGGCGGTGTAGCCGGCGCGTCCGAGCCCCGCGACCTGACCGATGCAGGCCACGGCGATGACGGAGCGGCGGCGGAAGGGCTCGCGGGCGTGGATGTTGGAGAGGTGCACCTCGACGGCGGGGAGGGCGATCGACTCGAGGGCATCGTGGAGGGCGATGGAGGTGTGGGTGTAGGCCCCCGCGTTGAGGATGACGCCGGCCGCGCGGCGGCGGTGCTCGTGGAGGAAGTCGATGAGGGCGCCCTCGTGGTTGCTCTGGAAGCTGAGGACGGTGGCGCCGCGGGCGTTGGCGGCGGCAGCCACGTCGGCCTCGATGTCGGGGAGGGTGTCGCTGCCGTAGATGTCGGGGCGGCGTTCGCCGAGCAGGTTCAGGTTGGGGCCGTGCACAAGGAGAACCAGGGGGGCTTCGGACGCGCTCACGAGACGCGGCGCTTCGAGCGGGCGCGTTCGAGCGCCTTCACGCCGACCTCCTGCCAGGCCTTGTCGGTGACTTCCGCCTGCCGGGCGCGGCTGACGTGGGTGTAGATCTGGGTGGTGTTGGCCGAGGTGTGGCCGAGCAGATCCTGGACGATGCGGATGTCGGCGCCGCCATCGAGGAGATGGGTGGCGAAGGAGTGGCGGAGGAGGTGGGGGTGGACATCCTCGGGAATGCCGGCGGCAAGGGCGTAGCGGCGAACGGCGTACTGGACGGAGCGGGCGCTGAGGCGCTTGCCGTTGCGGTTGAGGAAGAGCGCGGGCTCGGGGCCACCGGCGAGCTCGGGGCGTCCGACCGTGAGGTAGGCCTGCAGGGCACGGATGGCGGGCTCGCCAAAGAGGACGGCACGCTCCTTCTCGCCCTTGCCGAGCACGATGGCCTGGCCGGCGATGAGGTCGAGGCCGGCGACATCGAGGCCGACGAGCTCGGAGATGCGCAGGCCGCCGCCGTAGAGCAGCTCGAGCATGGCGCGGTCGCGGAGGCCCTGTGGGGTGTCGGTGTCGGGCGCCTCGATGAGCGCCTGGAGATGGGGCGGCTCGATCACTTTGGGGAGGCGCTTCGGCTTCTTGGGGAGGGCCACGCCGTAAAGGAGGTCGCGGTCGGTAGCGCCTTCGCGCTGCAGGTAGCGATAGAAGCCGTGGATGGTGGTGGTGCGGCGGGTTACCGAGGCCGGCGCCATCTCCGCCTCGCGGAGGCCGGCGAGGTAGGTGCGGAAGGTCGCGCGCGTGATGGCGAGGGGTTCGATGCCTCCCTCCTCGCAGAAGCGGAGGAAGTGGCCGATGTCGTTCCGGTAGTTGCGGATGGTGTAGGGCGAGCGGCCGCCGAGACTCTGCAGCTCACGCAGGTAGGCATCGAGGAAGGCCTCGGCTGTCTTGTGGGCCGGCGGGGAGGCCATATCGACAGAATACGACAGGATTCGTAAAGGGGGACGAGTGCGCTAGCTCGCGCGACGGCGGCGGCTCGTGGAGCGTCGCGTTGTTCGGCGGCCCCTCTTCGAGCGGGCCTTGGCCTTCTCGGCAGCTGCCTCGCGCTCCTCGGCGGTCCGCACAGGGGAGAGCTTGCCTGGCTCGATGCTGTTGGTGGTGTAGGTGCAGTCGGGATAGTTCCAGCAGCCATAGAAGACCCCGCGGCGGGCGCGCTTGGCGACGAGCTGGCCCGTATCGGGTTCCTCGGGGCAGGAAACGCCGACGGGCTTGCCGGCGCGGAAGTCGCACTCCTTCGAGTCGCGCTTCACGCAGTCGATGTACTCGCCGTAGGGGCCGTGCTTCAGCTCCGTGCCAGCGTCGCAGCGGGGGCACTTCCAGTCGGTGGGCTCCGGATCGGGGGACGGCTGGGGCTCGCCTTCCTCGGTGAGGGGCATGGCGTTCTTGCACTCTGGGTAGCCGGAGCAGCCGAGGAACTTCCCGTTGCGGCTCCAGCGCACCACCATCTTCCGCTCATTGCACTTCGAGCAGAGGATGTCGGTCTCCTCGACCTGCTTGCGCGCTTCCTGCTTGGCGGTCTCGAGAGCGGAGTTGAAGGGCTCCCAGAAGCCGCGAACGACCTCGCCGTAGTCGCGCTCGCCGGAGGCGATCTCGTCGAGCTCTCCCTCGAGCTCGCTCGTGAAGGGCACGGCGACGTAGCGGTCCATGTGCTGGACGAGCAGATCGTTCACCGCGAAGCCAAGATCCTGGGGAACGAGCGAGCGGCCCTCGCGCACGACGTAGGCGCGGTTGAGCACGGTCTGGACGATGGAGGCGTAGGTGCTGGGGCGGCCGATACCCTCCTCCTCCAGCGCCTTGACGAGCGAGGCCTCGGTGAATCGAGGCGGGGGCTCGGTGAAGTGCTGGTCGCCATCGACGGAGCGGCGGTCGAGGGCATCGCCTTCGGCAAGCTCGGGAAGGGCGGCGACGGTCTCGGGAGTTTCGGCGTTGGGACTGGCGGCGCGCTCCTCGGTGGCGTCGATGCCGAGGGCAGCGAGATGGCCGGGGAAGATGAGGCGCTGTGCGTTCGAGCGGAAAGCGCCCCGCAACTCGCCCGACTCTCGCGCCTCGATATCGACGGCGACGGTGGCGTAGCGGGCATCGGCGAGCTGGCTGGCCATGAAGCGCTGCCAGATGAGGGTGTAGGCGCGGAGCTGGTCGCGGTTGAGGACGGTGCTGAGCGACTCCGGGGTGCGGAACGCGGAGGTGGGGCGGATGGCCTCGTGGGCCTCCTGGGCGCCACGGGCGCGGGAGCGATAGACGCGCTCCTTCTCGGGAACGTGGTCACCGCCCCAGCGGTCGGTGGCGAAGCGGCGGGCCTCGCGGCGAGCAACGGGTGAGATGCTGAGGGAGTCGGTGCGCATGTAGGTGATGAGGCCGACTGGTCCCTGGCCGGGTATGTTGACGCCCTCGTAGAGCTGCTGGGCGAGGGCCATCGAGCGCTGGGCGCCGAGGCCGAGGCGGTTGTTCGCGGCCTGCTGGTAGCTGCTGGTGGTGAAGGGGGGTGCGGGGCGGCGCTTGCGCTCGCCCTTCTTGACGGACTTCACGGAGAAGTCGGAGCGCCGGAGGGCGGCCAGGAGGTCGTTGGCGGTGGCCTCGTCGGGAAGGTCGCGCTTCTCGTCGAGCTTCTTGACGCCGGGGAGGCCGGTGAGCTTCGCGCCGAACTCCTCGCCGTCCTTCGCGACGCGAGCGTGGATGGTCCAGTACTCCTGCGGGGTGAAGGCCTCGATCTCGCGCTCGCGCTCGACGATGAGGCGGAGGGCGACGCTCTGGACGCGGCCGGCGCTAGCGCTGCGGGCAACCTTGCCCTGCACGAACCAGCTGAGGGGGTAGCCGATCAGGCGGTCGAGGACGCGGCGGGTCTCCTGCGCCTCGATCAGCTCGCGGTTGAGCTCCCCCGGGTGTTCGAAGGCGGCCTCGATGGCCGGCTTCGTGATCTCGTGGAAGACGACGCGCTGGGTCTTCTCGGCCGGGATTTTCGCCGCTTCGAGGATGTGCCAGGAGATGGCCTCGCCTTCGCGGTCGGGGTCGGTGGAGAGGAAGACACGCTCGGCCTTGCCGGCGGCAGTCTTGATCTCCTTGACCACGTCCCGCTTGTCCTTGAGCACCTCGTAGGTGGGCTCGAAGGAGCCGCCCTTCACGTCGACGCCGTAACCGTAGTTCGGCAGGTCGCGGACGTGGCCGACGGAGGCGATGACGCGGTACTTGTCGCCGAGGATGCCCTCGATGGTGCGGGCCTTGGCGGGGGACTCGACGATGACGAGGTCCTTGCCGCCACGGGCGCGCGAGCCCTTCGCGGCGCCGTTCGCGGGGGCGCGCTTCGCGGCCTTCTTGCCGCCTGTCGCGGTGGCGGAGGAGGTTCGTTTCGGCATCGTTCTTCGTCTACCCGGAGGCGCCGGAAGGCGTCCTCAGTTCCCGAGCGTAGAAGGGAGTACGCGAGTTTGTCGAGTCCGGGTCAGGCGCGGGGGCGCGTTTGCCAGCGAGCGCGCTGCTCGGTGCGGGCGGCTTCGTCGGCGGGCTGGTAGCGGGCAAGGAACTCGTCCGCGAAGGCGTCGAAGTCGCCTCCGAGGATGGCTGCGCGCATGCGCTCGCAGAGGCGCTGGATGTAGCGGAGATTGTGGATGCTCGCGAGGCGGTAGCCCAGCAGTTCGTCGTTGCG
>VXRS01000195.1:0-2600 GCA_009838385.1 Dehalococcoidia bacterium
CCCCCACCCCGATCTGCAGGTTCGCCCCGTCCGACACCACCTGCGCCACGTTCGCCGCGATCGCCTTCGACTCCGCGTCCGGCTCCGGCCCCTTCCCCAGCAGCGGCGCCACCGCCTCCGGGTCCAGCTTTTCGAAGAACCAGAAGCTGCGCCGCAGCATCCCCCGCAGCCAGCGGTCCGGCACCGAGTCCATCAGGTCCAGCAACCCTTCGCGCTTCCGCTCGTCCTCAACCGCCTCCACCTTCGCCCGGATCTCCTTCGTGCTCGGCCCGTACTCGCCCTCGACCAGGTAGTCGATCTCGGAGACGTGCACCGTGCAGTCCCCGTGGAACACCGGGTACGTGTCGTCGATCTCGGCGATCACTGTGCGGCAGTTCTGCACGTAGCCGCGCTTGTTGAACATCATCGGCCCGAAGTTCACGTACCCCTTCTCGTTGGGACGGCTCACCCGCGTGAGGAACACGTCAGGGAAGAGGCAGTCGTCGGGCCGCTCGATCTGCTTCATCTCCGTCGAGAACAGGTTCGGGATGTACGACGCCACCTTCGAGTCCGTCGCATACCGCGCGAAGTCCCCGATGAAGATCTGGAAGTCGACCGTGAAGCGCTCGTCCCCCGCTTCCGGCGCGAGCCAGCCCGGGTCCTGACCCGGCGTCGTCAGCCGCACGCGCACGTCCTTCAGGTCGCGCCGCGCCGCGATCGCGTCCAGCACGTAGTCCAGCGACGTGAGCGAGCAGTAGAGGACGTCCCCGTCCTGGACCCCCGAGGCCGCCTCCTCCGGCGAGACCGTGCGGTAGGCTGCGGTCGCCGTCACGTCGCCGCCTCGCTGGCCACGGGCTCGTCGAGGAAGGCGGGCATGACCTCCTTCGCGAACAGCCGCATCGACTCCAGGTTCTGCTCGTGCGTCGACCAGCGTCCCGTGATACCGATGTTGAGCGCGTCGACCCCCAGCTTCTGCCAGTCCTCCACCGCCTTCGCCACCTCGTCCGGGTTCCCCACGAGCTTCCCGACCTGGTCCGCCCCCAGCGGCGGCCGGAACGCCGCCCCCGAGCCCAGCGAGTGCGCGTGGTAGGCCGGGCTCGGGTAGGTCGAGCCCATCGTCATCAGGTACGAGCTCAGCGGCCCGGCGAGCTGCTCCTCCGCCTTCCCCGCCATCTTCTGCGCGAAGTCCGAGTCCGGGTGGCAGAAGAGCCCTCCCTGCGCCCGCACCTGGTTGTTCACCGTCACCCCGATCGGCTCCGCCTCCCGGCTCGCGCGACGGTAGTCCGCGATCAGGTCCGCGTACTTGGGGATGCCGCCCAGCGTCACGCCCAGCATCCCGATCCCCTTCTCCCCCGCCAGCACCGCCGTCTCCGGGCTCTGCACCGCCACCCAGATCGGCGGATGCGGCTCCTGCACCGGCTTCGGCAGCACGTTCCGGGGCGGCATCGAGAAGTGCCGCCCCTTGATCGAGAACTCATCGCTCGTCCACATCTTCACCACCGAGCGTGTCGATTCCTCCCACATCTCCTTCGTGTCGTCCGGCTCCACCAGGAATCCGCCCAGCTCCGTCCAGGTCGCGCTCCGCCCCGTCCCCAGCTCCACGCGCCCGTTGCTGAGAATGTCCAGCGTCGCGATGCGCTCCGCCACCCGCGCCGGGTGGTTGATGTTCGGCAGCATCAGGTAGATGCCGTGCCCGAACCGAATGTTCTTCGTCCGCGCTGCGCAGTACGCGAAGAACATGTCCGGCGCTGACATGTGCGAGTACTCCTCGAGGAAGTGGTGCTCCACCGACCAGCAGCTGTCGAACCCCAGCTGATCCGCCAGCTCGACTGTCTCGACCGCCTCGTGAAAGGCGCGAGACTCGCTCATCTTGTCCCACGGCTTCGTCACCACGAAGCCCACCGAAAGCCCGAACTTCATGCGCGACCTCCACCCGCCAACGCGGGCCGCTCGCATCTTGCCACGTCCGTGCGCTGATGGTCAGGTTTCGGGCCTGCGCCAGACAAAGGGAGACGCCCCTCGTGGGGCGTCTCCGGTGGTACACGCTGGAAGGAGGAGAGCGCTAGGCCCAGCGGTGGGCTGTCTCCAGCTCGACCACGGCCGAGTCGTCGAGACCGGCCGCCTCGAGCGCCTCGGTCACGTGCTGCGCCTCGTGCTGCGTCAGCAGGCTGAGGACTGTGCCCAGCGAGAAGCTGTTCCCGCCGAGTGAGAACTCCTGCGCCAGGTCCTCGTCGCTGAATCGCTGGATGTACATCCAGATGACCCCGTGGGCCGTGTTCAGCTCGATGCGCAGCATCTTGTAGTCGAGCGACGCGAACTTGTCGACGCCGGCCTGGTTGCCGCTCTCATCCGCCGGGAACTCGCCGGTGGCGAGCATCGCGCGGACGTGCGCCGACGTGTCGTGGCTGATGGCCGTGATGTGGCGAATGACGTCGCCAACTGACCAGCCGTCGTAGGCCGGCTTGTCGAAGTGGTCGCCGAGCGCGCCGATTGCGTCCTCGGTCCTCTGCCACGTCTCGCACATCGACTGGAACAACGCGTCTCGCGTAACTGCTGCGTCAGCTGCCATTGTCTGCCTCCATGCCCTCCGGGAAGTGCGACCCGCATTGTGGCCCATCGCG
>VXRS01000195.1:2700-4205 GCA_009838385.1 Dehalococcoidia bacterium
AGGTCCTCGTCGCTGAACCGCTGCACGTACATCCAGACGACCCCGTGCGCCGTGTTCAGCTCGATCCGTAGCATCTTGTAGTCGAGCGACCGGAACTTCTCGACCTCCGCCTCGTTCGCGTCGTCGCCCGGAATCCCGTACTCGCCCGTCGCCAGCATGGCCCGCACTGCTGCCGACTCGCGGTGGCTGATGGCCGTCAGGTGCCGGAAGACGTCGCCCACGGTCCACCCGTTGTGCGCCGGCCTGTCGAAGTGTTCCCCGACCGCCGCGATCGCGTCCTCCGTGTACTGCCACTGCTCGCAGAGCGCCTGGAACAGCGCCTCCCGCGTACCCGCTTCGCCTTCTGCCATCGCCTGCCCTCCTGACGTGCGCGGCGCAGTCTGACCCATCGCCACCCCGCCGGTCCACTGGCGGAACTCCCCGTACAATCCCTCGACAGCGCGCCGCCCCACCGGCGCCCCCGGGAGACACCTCATGAAGCTTGGCATCAGCATCGGCTACTCAGGCCCGCAGATGAACCTGCCCGTCGAGAAGGTCCAGCTGGCCGAACGCCTCGGCTACGACTCCGTCTGGACCGCCGAGGCCTACGGCTCCGACGCCGTTACGCCCCTCGCCTACCTCGCCGCCGTTACCGACCGCATCCGCCTCGGCACCGGCATCATGCAGCTCGCCGCCCGCACCGCCGCCAACTGCGCCATGTCCGTCGCCACCGTCGACGCCATGGCCGGCGGCAACCGCTTCATCGCCGGCATCGGCGTCTCCGGCCCCCAGATCGTCGAGGGCTGGTACGGCGAGCCCTGGGGCAAGCCCTACTACCGCATCCGCGACTACGTCCAGATCATGCGCAAGATCTTCGAGCGCGAGCGCCCCGTCATGCACGAGGGCCGCGAGATCTCCCTTCCCTACGCAGGCGAGGGCTCCAGCGGCCTCGGCAAGCCGCTCCGCTCCATCCTCCACATGAACAACATCCCCATCTGGCTCGGCACCGGCACCCCCGCCAACACCCGCCTCACCGCCGAGATCGCCGACGGCTGGCTTCCCCTCGGCTACGTCCCCGGCAAGAAGCTCGACCACTTCATGCCCTGGCTCGAGGAAGGGTTCCGCCGCGCCGGCGGTGGCAAGAGCCTCAAGGACCTCGAGATCCAGGTCGGCGCCACCGTCCGCATCACCGACGACGTCCAGGGCGCCCTCGACGCGATGAAGCCGGGCACCGCCCTCTACATCGGCGGCATGGGCCACCGCTCCAAGAACTTCCACAACGACAACATGGTCCGCCGCGGCTACGCCGACGCCGCCAAGCGCATCCAGGAGCTCTTCCTCGCCGGACGCAAGGAAGAGGCCGCCGCCGCCGTCCCCGACGAGTTCCTCGACGAGACCGCCCTCATCGGCCCCGTCGAGCGCATCCGTGAGCGCTACAAGCTCTGGGCCGACGACCCCATCACCGGCATCACCGTCAACGCCACCCGCCAGGAAGAAATGGAGCTCATGGCCGAGCTCGCCGAGGT
>VXRS01000209.1 GCA_009838385.1 Dehalococcoidia bacterium
GCTAGCACTCCCCCGAGCGTCGCTCGTTCCGCATGCGGTGGGTCGAGCGGCAGCCGCTGCCCCGACCCCGCGAGTTGCGCGTCGAGTTCCCCCAGCGTGACCCCGGCCGGCGCGACTGCCGTTAGGTCCGCCGGTTCGTGCTCGACCTCCCCCGCGAGCGCTCCGCGCACATCGACCAGCGTGAACGGTTCGCGAGGCGGCCCCCCGAGCTCAAGCTGCGTGCCCGCCCCCACCGGAACGAGCGTCCGTCCGTCCCGTTCCGCCACCAGCTCCCGCAACTCGTCGAGGTTTCCGGGCGCGACCATCGCCTCCGGGGCGCGTCCCGCCACGAGCGGTGGCGCCTGCGCCGTCGCCTCAGACATAGGCGTCGGGACCGGCCGCCGCCAGCGCCCCCTTCTGGTGCGCCATCTCGCCGCAGCCCGTGCCCTCCGGTAGCACCTTGCATGGGTTGAACGCCCCCTCGTTCCCGAAGACGCCCCGCACGCGCCGCATGTTCTCCAGGTCTTCCTCGCTGTAGAGCCACGCCATGAACCGGTTCTTCTCGAACCCCACCCCGTGCTCGCCCGTGAGCGCGCCCCCCGCCTCGACGCAAATCCGCATGATCTCCGCTCCCGCTTCCAGCACCCGCGCCGTCGCCCCCTCCTCGCGCTCGTCGAAGAGGAGGCAGGGATGCAGGTTGCCGTCCCCCGCGTGGAACACGTTCGCCACCGGGAATCCGTACCCCTCCCCGATGCGCGCCACCTCCCCCATCGTCTCGACCAGCTTCGAACGCGGCACCACCCCGTCGAGCAGGTAGTAGTTCGGCGCGATCCGCCCCAGCGCCCCGATCGCGCCCTTCCGCCCCTTCCACAACAGCTCCCGCTCGGCGGGTTCGGTCGCCGTGCGAATCTCGGTCGCGCCGTGCTCGTTGCAGGCTGCGCGCGCCTGTGTCACCTGTCCCCGCACGACCTCGTCGATGCCGTCGAGCTCGATCAGCAGCACCGCCCCCGCGTCCGGCGGATACCCGCAGCGCAGCCCCGCCTCCGCCGCCTGCAGCGTGACCGTGTCCATCATCTCGAGCGCCGCCGGCACGAGCCCCGCCCCGATCACCGCCGAGACCGTCTCGCTCGCGCTCTCCACGTCGTCGAAAATGGCGAGCAGCGTCACGACCGTCTCCGGCACCGGCACGAGCCGCACGACCACCTTCGTCGCGATGCCCAGCGTCCCCTCCGAGCCGATGAAGAGTCCCCGCAGGTCATACCCGGTGGGGTCGGGTCCGTGGCTCCCCAGCCACTCCACCTCCCCGCTCGCCGTCACGACCTCCATGCCGATGACATGGTTCGTCGTGACCCCCAGCGCGAGGCAGTGTGGTCCACCCGCGTTCTCGGCCACGTTTCCGCCGATCGTGCAGGCTTTCTGGCTGCTTGGGTCGGGCGCGTAGAAGAGCCCGTGTTCCGCAGCGATCTCGGAAAGGCGGATGTTGGCGACGCCTGGCTCGACCGTGGCCGTCCGCTCGACCGGGTCGACATCGAGGATGCGTCGCATGCGCGCCGTCGCCAGCACGACGCCCTGGCGCGTCGGCACCGCCCCGCCGCTCAACCCCGTGCCCGCCCCTCGCGGCGTCACGGGAACGTCGAGGGCGTTGCAGGCGCGCACGACGCCCTGCACCTCCTCCGTGTTTGCGGGGAACACCACCGCGTCCGGCAGCGACCGGTCGATCGTGCCGTCGAGCTCGTACACGAGCAGGTCCTCGGGCTTGTGCAGCACGTGCTCCCGCCCGACCACGTCACGCAGCGCCCGAAGCAGCTCGGCGCTCACGTCTTCGCCCCCTCCCGGCACTCCTGGCAGACGCCGAAGATGGCGAAGTGCTGGAGGTCGGCCTGGAAGCCGAAGTCGCGTCCGACCTCCTCCGCGAGCCGTTCCAAATATCGGTGGTCGAGCACCTGCATCCTGCGGCAGGTCGAACAGATCAGGTGGTGGTGCGCCTCGCCCGCCGACCACTCGAACAGGAGGTCGTCGCCGCCCATGTCCGTCACCGTCGCGAGCTGGAGGCGTTTCAGCATCTCCACGGTCCGGTACACGGTGCTCAGGTCCACCATCGGGTAGACGGTGCGTACCTCGTCGGCGATCTCAGCCGCGCTCAGGTGGCGTCCCGCGTGGCGCAGCGCCGACGCGACGAGCAGCCGCTGCGGGGTTACGCGGAAGCCCGCCTCCCGCAGGGTGTTCGCGGTCTCCTGTTCGCACGCCATCGGACACGCCTAGTCTACAGCCGCTCCCAAACGGCCCCGGGACGCTGACGGAGGGGATCCTGCCTGGTGTGGCCTACCAGATGCCGAGCGCCATCTTGACGTCTTCGCTCGCCATCGTGCGCGGGTCCCAGGGCGGGTTCCAGACGATCTCGACATCCACGTCCTCGACGCCCGGCAGATCCTTCACCTTCGCGTAGACGGCGCCCCGGATGATCGGGCCGAGCGGGCAGCCCGGGCTCGTGAGCGTCATCTTCACGTTCACCGTGCCCTCGTCCCACTCGATCTCGTAGACGAGCCCCAGGTCGACGATGCTCATGTCGATCTCGGGGTCCTTCACCTCGCGAATGCGCTCGCGCAGCTCCTCGTCGGTCGGTCGGGTCTTCGTCTCGGCGTCTGCCATGTCACCCTCCTTGCGGGGCCGTCGTCGCTTCGCGTTCGTCAATGTCAATATTGAGGGCTTCGCGCAGCACCTTCCAGCAGAGGAGGGCGCACTTCACCCGTACGGGGAACTGTGCCACACCCTGCAAGGCCTCGAGATCGCCCAGCTCGGGATCGGGCTCGGCCGCGTCCACGAGCTGCGCCTCGAAGAGCCGCATGACCTCCCGTGCCTCGCCGATCGTCCCGCCGCAGACTCGCTCTGTCATCATCGAGGCGCTGGACTGGCTGATCGAGCAGCCCTGGCCCCGGAACGCCATCTCGCAGATGACATCCCCCTCGACCGCGACGTCGAGCTCGATCTCGTCGCCGCAGACGGGGTTCGCGCCCTCCGCCTGGTGCGTCGGCGCCTCCAGCGCCCCTGCGTTCCGCGGACGCCGGTAGTGATCGAGGATCACCTCGCGGTACAGCTCGTCAAACTGCGGTTCGGCTCTCGACACGTCCAAACACCCGTTTCGCTTCCTCGAGCGCCTCAATGAGCGCATCGACTTCGCGTTCTTCGTTGTAGAGGTAGAAGCTCGCCCGGTTCGTCGCCGGCACGCTCAGGTGGCGCATCAGCAGCTGCGCGCAGTGGTGCCCCGCCCGGATCGCGACGCCGTACGCATCGACGATCGTGCTGATGTCGTGAGGATGCACGCCCTCCACCTCGAAGCTGACCGCTCCTCCCCGCACCTCCACGTCGTGCGGACCGTGCACGGTGATGCCGCCCGCCCCCTCCAGCGCCCCGATCGCGTAGGCGGTGATGCGCTTCTCGTGTTCGCGCACGGCCTCCATGCCGAGTTCGTCCAGGTAGTCGAGCGCCGCCCCGAAGGCGATCACGTCGGCGATGTTGGGCGTGCCCGCTTCGAACTTGTGCGGCCCCTCCGCCCACGTCGACCCTTCCGGCTTCACGATCGAGATCATCTCGCCGCCGCCCAGGAACGGCTCCATCTCCGCGAGCAGTCCCGCTCGCGCCCAGAGGACGCCCACGCCCGTCGGGCCCAGCATCTTGTGGGCCGAGAAGGCGAACACGTCGCAGCCCAGCGCCTCCACGTCGACGGGCAGGTGGGGAGCGCTCTGCGCCCCGTCGACGAGCAGCAGCGCGCCCGCCTCCCGCGCCATCTCCGCGATCTCCGCGATCGGATTGATCGTGCCCAGCACGTTCGACATGTGCGTGACGCTCACGAGCTTCGTGCGTTCCCCGATGAGCGAGCGCAGCTCGTCGAGGTCCAGCCGCCCGTCGGCGTCGATGCCGGCGTAGCGAAGCTGCGCGCCCGTGCGTGCCGCCAGCAGCTGCCACGGCACGATGTTCGAGTGGTGCTCCATCAGCGTGAGCACGATCTCGTCGCCCTCGCGCAGGTTCGCGTCACCCCAGGCGCGCGCCATGAGGTTGATCGACTCGGTCGTGTTCCGCGTGAAGACGATGTCTTCGGCGTTCCCCGCGCCGATGTGCCGCGCGGCCTTCGCCCGCACGCCCTCGTACGCGTCCGTCGCCTCGACCGCGAGCGTGTGGATGCCGCGGTGGATGTTCGCGTTCTG
>VXRS01000091.1 GCA_009838385.1 Dehalococcoidia bacterium
GCCCGTGCCAGCTCCGTGGTGCCCCTGATGTCCTGGGGGCGGGGCGAGGGGTCGCCGGAGGGGTGGTTGTGGGCGACGATGATGTGGGGGACGCCCTCCAGCACCGCCGGGCGCAGCACCTCTGCCGGCCTGATGACGCTGCTATAGGCATTCCCCTGGTAGATGACCCGCTGCCCGACGACGCGGTTGCGTCGGTCGAGCAGCAGCACGCGCACCTGCTCCTGGGCGAGCGTCTCCATCTCCGGCCCCAGCAGGCGCTCCACGCCCTCCGGGGAGGAGATGTCGGGGGCGTCGGGGTCGCGCTCGGGGAGCGTCTCGACCTGGTAACGCACGGCCAGCTCGCCGAGCACGTGGAGGTTGCGGCGCAGCGCCTCCAGCAGGGCCTCGGTGTGGGCCGTGGCCGTCACGGTCCCGCCTCCTCGCAGATGCAGTCCTCGTGGTCGGGGGAGTCCGGGTCCTCGCAGGTGCGGCAGTTGCCGCACTGCGGGCAGGTGTCGGTCTGGTGGGCAGCGTCGCGTGCGTGGCGCCGGGCGACGGTCGCCTCCCAGCAGCAGTTCCGCTCGCAGTTGTCGCCGCACTCGTCGTCGTCGGCTTCCGCACAGGCGCGGCAATAGGTCCGTCCCTTGACGACGGGGGTGCCGCAGCCGCGGCAGTCGCCGCCGTAGTTGTCGATGGCCTCCAGCTCGGCCCGCACCGTCTTGCGGACGAGGTCGTCGTCCGTGGGCCGCTCGGTCGCGGCGATGTAGTGCCAGGCCCACTTCATCCCGAGGTCGCTCCAGTCGTCCGTCCGGTAGGACCAGCGGTCGCAGGTGCAGTGGCCGTTGTAGTGGTCGGGCCCCTCGAGCAGGGTCATCACGAGGGTGTGCCTGCTCACGCAGGGCAGCTTGTCGCGTTCGGTCGTCATTAGGGGTCTCCTTCTGGTGCTGGGTGGTCGGAAACGAAACGTGGGGCCGCCCCGCGAGCGGGCGGCCCCGTGTCTTGTTGGTTGGCTGGTGGGCGCCCTGGTCGGGCGCCTCCTCTCTGCTCGCGGGCGGGGTTCAGGCCCCCTTCGGCGTGCCGGCGGCGCCGGGCTCCGCACCCGCCGTCTCCTCGCAGGAGTTGCAGCGGCTCCGCCCCTTGACGAGCGGGAAGCCGCAGCCTTCGCAGCCGCCGCCGTAGTCGTCGAAGGCCTGCAGTTCGGCCTTCACGGCCTGCCGGATGAGCGGGTGGTCGTCGGGCCGCTCGGACTCGGCGACGACGTGCCAGGCCCAGCGGGCGCCGAGCTCGGCCCACTCGCCCGTCCGCCAGGACCAGCGGTCGCAGGCGCAGTGGCCGTCGAATTGGTCACCGCTGAGCGGCTCCGCGCCGTCCAGCGGGGTCACGATCAGCCTGTGCGTTCCGTCGTCCGGGTAGTACACGTCGGGTTCTCCCTCCGGCTTGCTGGGGCGCGGCGCGGGCCGCGCCGGGTCGAGAACGACGGCGGCGCCGCCCCCGGAGGGACGGCCCGTGTTGGCGCTCCGGCAGGAGCGTCCGGGCTTAGGTGATTCGGACCGACTCGGTGGTCTGCTCGGTGACGATCTCCTTGCGCGTCTCCGCGTCGAGGAGGGCGTTCAGCCGCTTGTGGTCGACCGCGTAGCGCGTGCTGCGCACGAGGCTGACCGTGTGGTTCGCGAGCTCCGCCTTGGCGGACCCTTGCCGACGCATCCACGCTTTCAGGGTGTCCAGAGCCTGCCGCTTCGCCCCCTCGGGTTCGCGCAGGGCCTCCCGTGCGGCGACGTAGGCGACGACCGCCGCGCGGGCCTCCTCATCGCTCACCTCGGGCTCTCCGGCCTGCGGCGCTTCCGCGTCCTCCTCCGCGTCACCCGGCAGGCAGGTGGCGAGGAAGGGGCAGGAGTTGCAGCGCCAGTTGCCCGCCTCGAAGTCGCGTTCGGGCAGGACCTCGGGGTCGGCCCCGTGGGTTGCGTAGTGGACGCCCAGCGGCGTGAGCCACTCGCGCGTCCGTTCGAGGGCGCGCTCGACCCGCTCCGCCGGGATCACCTCGTGGTCCCAGGCGCGGTCTCCCGTGTCCAGGACGGCGATGACGGCGTCGCGCGCTTCCCCGAAGAGCCCGTAGGTGTAGAGCGCGGCCTGGGCGACGGAGTCGGGATGGCTGCGCTCGGCCCCCAGTGCCTGCCAGCGCCTAAAGGCCGACGGGTTGCGGGTCTTCACCTCGATGACGGCCTCCTCCCCGAAGAGGGGCGGTGTGCCGGTGGCGTCGGGATGGCCCGTCACCTTCACCGTGGGTGTGAGCTGCAGGACGATGCCGGTGGGGTTCAGCGGGTCGGCAGGCGTGACTTCCCAGCCCGCCCGCTGCATGGCGCGGAGCACGACCGGCTCCAGGGCGCGGCCCGTCTCCAGGACGGTCAGCGCCGCGTCGTCCGGAGGCGCGGGCTCGTGGCCCGTGGCCGCGTACCAGAGGGCGCGCCGGCAGTTCGTCGCTGCCGACGCCCGCACCTCCAGGTGTCCCTCCCAGTCGAAATGGGCGTTCGGGCGTTCGTAGGCGCCCGCGGGATCAGCGGGCGCACTGACGGTTTCCTTCATGGTCTCCTCCTCAGGAACGACAGCGGGGCCGCCCCCGGAGGGACGGCCCCTAACTGCGTTCGCTTGTTGCGCCTGCCTAGAAGGGCGTGGGTCCCGCCGCCTCGGCGACGGGCTCTGCGTCCCCTTCCCGCTCCGCGGAGCGGCCGTTGCCGTTCCCGTTGGAGTCGAGGAAGACGACCTCCTGCGCGTGCACCTCGGTGCGGTAGACCCGCTCGCCGTCCTCACGGTCGAACGTGTTCTGGGCGAGGGAGCCCGCGACGTAGATCCTGTTCCCCTTCTGGACGTACTCGGCCACGGCCTCCGCCTGCTTGCCCCAGCAGACGACGTTGTGCCAGTCGGCCTCCGTCTCGCCGTTCTGGCGGCGGCGGTCGGTCGCCAGCCTGAGCTGGCAGACGGCGGTGCCGTTCTGCGAGTACTTGAGGTCGGGGTCGGTCCCGACGCGGCCCAGCAGTTCGACTCGGTTGATCGTGCGTGACATGTTCAAATCTCCTCTTGGTGTGGTGTGTGGTGTCACTTGTGGGGGTAGCGGGAAGACCCGTACCCGGGCGGATGAACGGCGGGCTGCTCCAAAGGGCAGACCCGTGATGGGCGCTCCCCGGTAGGGAAGCGTCCGGGCGTGATGGTCAGGAGGCCTTCGGCTCCTCCTCCGCATCGGAGGACTGGAGCTTGCGGGCCATCGCTTCGAGGAGGTTCGTGAGCTCGGAGACGGGCACCTCGTCGAGGTCCTGGCCGGTGCGGGTGCGCACGGCGTCCCGCACCTTGCCCTCGTCGAAGCCCTGCTTGCGCCCGAGCTCGACGATCGTGCGGCGCAGGGCGGGGGCCACGTCGCCGGGGGCGCCGTCGCCGTAGAGGCCGTTGCCGAACTGCTCGCCGTAGCCCCGCAGGGCGCGCTTGAGGGCGTCCGTGACGGCCCCCTTGTAGGCCGTCTCGTGGCCCTCGACCGTCTCCTCGGCGACGGCCTGGAAGCCGGTATCGGTGCGCGGCGGCGACCCGGGGACGGTTACCCGGACGGTGGCGGCGTAGGCCCGCCAGGGCCTCGCCTCACCCGTCTTCTCGTTGACGTTCTCGCCCTCGCGGACGGTCACGTCGCCGAGCAGCTCCCAGCCCCAGCCGCTGAAGCCGAAGATGCGGTTCGCCTGGTCGATGGCCGTGCGGCCCTCGAGGTAGGCGAAGGTGCGGCCCTTGCGCCCCTTCCGGTAGGAGATGAGGCCCTCGTCGAGGGCCTCGCCCAGCTTCTGCGTGACGGCGGGCGGGAGCCCGTCCCAGAGCAGGTCGACCTCGCCGGTGGCGGGCTCAGGGTGGGAGCCGTTGCGGCTGACGAGGGCGGTGGTTCCGTTGTTCATGGTGATCTCCTTCGTGGTGTGTGCGGGCCTCTAGGGGGGGGCCTGTGAGCGGGGCAGGGCCCCGGCGGGTAGTGGTCATGGGACCTCCTTCGGTCGGGTTGCGTAACGGCCTGGGCGGGGGTTCACGGGTGAACGCCCTGGGTCGATGTGGAAGGGCGGCAGGCGCGCGAAACCGCCCGGCCCCGGGAGGGGGCCGGGCGCACTCGCCAGCCGG
>VXRS01000143.1:0-1818 GCA_009838385.1 Dehalococcoidia bacterium
AAGGACCTCGGCCAGGAACTGGACCGGCTGGCGATCATGGACCTGCTGATCCGCTACGCGAGGTCCGTGGACGACCACGACTTCGCGACGATGCGGTCCTGCTTCGCCGACGACCTCGTCTTCCTGAACATCGGCTCGCCGGAGGCCCAGCACGGGGGCGACACCTACACGGAGACCATCCGCCGGCTGCTCCTGCCCTTCGGAGCCACCCAGCACCTGCTGGGGAACCAGGTCGTCGAGTTCGACGGCGACGTGGCGCATGTCGAAACCGACCTGCAGGCGACGCATTTTCTGGCGGGCGACCCGGACACCATCACGACGCTGTGGGCCAGCTACGTCGACGAGATGGCGCGGGTCGGGAACGGCCACGAGTGGATCATCACGCACCGCGACTTGCGGACGCGGGGCAGCCAGCAGACAACGAACGCCGTATGAGGAGAGAGCCATGCTGATCAAGGCCGACGAGTACCCGTTCCACCAGATCGCGGAGTCGTTCGCGGCAGTACACACCTCGGACAAGCACTGGAACGACGGGCACTACATCTGCCTGTGCGACATGGACGGGAACGTATCGCTCGTCTCGACGGTGCGGCTCTACCAGAACACGAACGTGCTCGACGGGTTCGTGTGCATCCGGCACGAGGGGATGCAGTACAACATCCGCGTCTCGCGGCAGCTGCGGCCAGACTTCGAGTACCGCGTCGGACCGCTGCGGGTAGAGCTCGTGGAGCCGATGAAGGCGATCCGGCTGGTGCTGGAACCGAACGACTACGGCATCGCCTGCGACATTGTCTGCCACACGGTGGGGCGGCCGTACCACGGCCCGCTCAGCACGAACCGCATCGACGGGTGGCTGCTGATGGAGCGCATGACGTACGAGGTGGCGGGGCGCGCGGAGGGGTGGATCGAGGTCGCGGGGAAGCGCTTCGAGCTGACGCCGGAGCGGTCGGGGGTGTTCCGCAACCACTCGTGGGGGGTGCTGCGGGGCCGGGGCGGACCGCCGATGCACGCCTCGCCGCAGCCGGTGGTGCAGCGTCCGCAAGGACTTCGCAACTGGGTGCTGTACACGATGCCGGATCACGCCGGGTTCTACGAGTTCATTGAGGATCCAGACGGGACGAAGTGGTCGGGCGCGATCGCGAACGTCGATGGCTCCTGGAACAAGATGACGGGCGAGATCCTGCACGAGGACCGGGAGGTCTTCGTGACGGACGTCGACCACGACCTCACGTTCTACGAGGGCACGAGCCGCATCAGCGGGGGCAACATCGCCATCCACGACTCCGAGGGCATCACGCGCGAGTTCGAGATCGAGGACATGGGCTGGGTGTACTGCCAGGGCGGGGGCTACTTCGGCGGGTTCAACGACCGGCTCGGGCAGGGGGCCTACCGGGGCGAGTACCACGAAGAGGGCGAGGTCTGGGACTGCACGCACCCGGTCAAGATCATCAACAGCGAGGGTGCGGAGGAGGAGTTCCCGACCGTGCTGGCGGAGAGCTTCGTGCTGCTGAAGAGTGGCGACGAGGTGGGGTCGGCGCACTTCGAGTGCGCGGCCTTCGGGGCGGTTCCGAAGTACGGCCTGACGGGGAAGGGCGGCGGCTAGGAGGCCTTCTGGTCGACACGGAAGGCGAGGGTCGTGACCTCCTCGCCGTCGATGGAGGCGCGGACCTCGTACTCGCCCGCATGCTCGAACTTGAGGGGCAAATTGACAGCGATTGGGTGCGGCTGAGAGGCGCCCATGGGCAAGCCGGCGCTGCGGCCCACCTCGAAGCGGGCGTCGATCCTGGCGAGCTCGGCCTGACCCTCCTCGCGGAGGAT
>VXRS01000143.1:1918-4099 GCA_009838385.1 Dehalococcoidia bacterium
CCCGGCTGTAGGATGAGCCGTCGATGAGCACCTACCGCCCGCCACGGATGAAGTTCGGCATCTTTCTGGGGCCGTTCCACCGGCTCGAGGAGAACCCGACGGTCGCGTTCGAGCGGGACCTGGAGCTGCTGGAGCTGCTGGAGCGGCTCGACTTCGACGAGGCGTGGATCGGGGAGCACCACAGTGCGGGGTGGGAGATCATCGCCTCGCCGGAGCTGTTCATCGTGGCGGCGGCGGAGCGCACGAAGAAACTGCGGCTGGCGTCGGGCGTGCTGAGCCTGCCGTACCAGCACCCGCTGATCGTGGCGGACCGGTTCGTGCAGCTCGACCACATGACGCGGGGGCGGGCGATTCTCGGCATCGGGCCGGGGGCGCTCAGCTCGGACGCCTACATGCTGGGCATCAACCCGCTCGACCAGCGACGCATGATGAACGAGTCGCTCGACGTGATCATGCGGCTGTTCCGCGGCGAGGTCGTGACGATGGAGACGGACTGGTTCCGGCTGCACGAGGCGCGGCTGCAGATCGCGCCGTACACGCACCCGCACCCGCCGATGGCGGTGGCGGCGGCGGGGTCGCCCGCGGGAGCGCAGGCGGCGGGGCGGCACGGCATCGACATGGTGTCGTTTGCGGGCCTGAGCGAGGCGAGCGGGCAGGCGCTGTCGCGCACGTGGGGCTGGTACGAGGAGGCAGCTGCGGAAGCGGGGCACACGGTCTCGCGGGAGCAGTGGCGGCTGGGCGTGCCCTTCTACCTGGCGGACTCGCGCGAGCAGGCGATCGCGGAGGCGCGCGAGGGGTACGAACGGGAGCTGGTGGAGTACTTCGGCGGGACGATCAGCTCGGCCACGCAGCCCGATGCGGCCACGATCGAGGCGGGCATCGAGCAGGGCGGCGCCATCGTGGGGACGCCGGACGACGCGATCGCGGGGATCGAGCGGCTGCTGGAGATGACGGGCGGATTCGGGGGGTTCCTGGCGCGGGCGCACGAGTGGGGCACGTGGGAGCAGACGGTGCGCAGCTACGAACTGTTCTCGCGGTACGTCATCCCGCACTTCCGGGGACAGCTCGAGGCGAAACGGAGCAGCCAGCAGTTTGTCGCGGACACGCCGGACGCGAAGATCAGCCGGGCAGCGGTCGAGAAGGCGTTCAGCGACGCGGGTATCGACGTGACGAGTCCCGAGGAGCAGGCGGCGGCGCGGCGGCGGTGACGGAAGCCGGCCCGGAGAACCGCCGGGCGGTCAAAGTAGTGAGCTGGAACATCGGAAAGCGGCACGAGCCGTGGCGCCAGCTCGCGGGCATGGACGCAGACGTGGGGCTGGTGCAGGAAGCGGGAAGCCCACCGGACGATGTGACCGAGCATGTCGACACCGGCCCCGAGGAGCACTGGAATTCGCATCTCTGGAACTCGGATTGGTACAAGGCCCGGCCGGAGCCGCCATACGATCGTTGGCCGATGGTGGTGAAGCTGTCGGACCGCGTCGATGTCGAGTGGTTCAAGCAGGTCGGTCCCACGAAGGAGGTACGCGACGACGAGATCGCCGTCAGCGGTATCGGCACGGTCGCCGCTGCCCGCATCACCCCACGGAACAGCAACATCCCTCCGTTCATCGTGTTCTCCATGTACGCGCGCTGGATCAGGCCACACCCCTCCACCGGCAGCACATGGAGCGTGGGCTCTCCGGACGGTTCGGCACACCGCATCATCTCCGACTTGTCCGCCTTCATCGGCAACGTCAGACCCGAGACTCACCGCATTCTCGCGGCGGGAGATCTCAACACCATCTACGGAGCTACCGACGACAACCAGCTAGCTCTACCGGCGCGTGACCGAACGGTAACGGACAGGATGGACGCGCTCGGTCTGAAGTTCCTTGGGCCCCGATATCCAGCCGGGAGGCAGGCTAGCCCCACTCCCCAAGGCCTACCTCCCGATACCCGTAACGTGCCCACCTACTACACCAATCGCCAGAACCCCGATACGGCCCAGAACCAGCTCGACTATGCGTTCGCTTCAAGGGGGTTCCACGAGACCGTTAACGTCAGGGCCATGAACTCGGTCGAAGAGTGGGGCGCCAGCGACCATTGCCGCCTTCTGATCGAAGTCGTTAGCCGCTAATTCGGGATCTCGCCCTTGTCGGTGAGGCCCTGGGCGATGGAGTCGCGTTTCGCGCGGGCGTGGGC
>VXRS01000154.1 GCA_009838385.1 Dehalococcoidia bacterium
TCCTCGGCGGTCGTGTGCTCGACGCGCTTGTAGAAGGGGCTGATGCCGGCGTTGTTCACGAGCACGTCAACGAGGCCGAGGCGGCTGGCGTCCGACACGAGGGATCGGACGGCTTCGGGGTCGGAGATGTCGCAGGGGATGGCGATGGCGTTCGGCCCGAGGCGCTTCGCCGCCTCCTCAAGGGCCTCCTTGCCGCGCGCGCTGATGACAACGCGAGCGCCGGCGCCGACGAACGCCTCGGCGATGGCGTAGCCGATGCCGCGCGAGCCGCCCGTCACGATCGCGGTCTTGCCTTCGAGGTCCATGTCCATTCCCGGGGCGCCTCCCGCTGCCTGCCGCCGCCGGAGTGTACCGAGCGGGTACGATTCGCGCCGTGGCTACGCCCGACGACGTGCGCGAACTCGCCCTCGCTCTGCCCGAAACGACGGAGAAGCCGTCGTACGGCACGCCGGGCTTCCGCGTGAAGGACCGGCTCTTCGCACGGCTGCACCAGGACGGCGAGTCGCTGGTGGTGCGGGTCGACATGGACGAGCGCGAGGCGCTCGCGCAGGCGGAGCCGGAGAAGTTCTTCTGGACGCCGCACTACGACCGGCACCCGTGGATTCAGGTGCGCCTCGCGGCGGTCGACCGCGAGGAGCTGGCGGAGGTGCTGCGCGACTCGTGGCGGCTCCGGGCGCCGGCGGCGGTGCTGCGCCGGGCGGGAGTGAGCTAGGCGGGGCATTCGCGCCTGCCCCCGGCAGCCGCTACCTTCCCCGGGTGGCGGCGACGATCGATGCGAAACGGGCGGTGGCGCACCTGCGCCAGTCCGACGACGTGATGGCGATGGTCATCGAGGCGGTTGGGCCGCCGCAGCTGCGCGAGCCGTCGCCGACGGCGTTCCAGGCGCTGGCGCGCTCGATCATCTTCCAGCAGCTCAGCGGCAAGGCGGCCAGCACGATCCTCGGGCGTTTCGTGGCGCTGTTTCGTGAGGGCGCGACGGCGGAGGACGCCGTGTCCGGCTTCTTCCCCGAACCCGCGGAGGTGCTGGCCATCGACGACGAGGCGATGCGTTCCGCCGGGGTGTCGCGCCAGAAGGCGGCGGCGCTGCGCGACCTGGCGGCGCACTTCGCCGAGGGCAAGCTCAGCGTCGAGCGCTTCGGGGAGTGGAGCGACGAGGAGGTCATCGCGCACCTGCTGCCGGTGCGGGGCATCGGGCGGTGGACGGCGCAGATGTTCCTGATGTTCCAACTGCGCCGGCCCGACGTCCTGCCGACGGCCGATGTCGGCCTGAACCGCGCGATGATGCGCCTCTACGGCCTCGACGCGCCGGCCACACCGGAGGAGGTCGAACGCCTCGGGGCGCCCTGGCACCCGTGGGCGACGCTCGCCTGCTGGTACCTGTGGCGCAGCGAGGACGTGACTCTGCCGATCGGAGGGCCTGCGTGAGCATCCTCATCGACGAGTCGACGCGCATCCTCGTGCTCGGCATCACGGGCCGGGAGGCGGTGTCCTTTACGCGCGACACGCTCGACTACGGGGGCCAGGTGGTGGCAGGGGTCACGCCCGGGCGGGGCGGACGCGACGTACACGGCGTGCCCGTCTACGACACCGTGCGGGAGGCGGTGGCCGCACACGAGCCGAACGCCGCGGTCATCGCCGTGCCGCCCCGAGCCCTGCGCGACGCCGCCTTCGAGTGCATGGCCTACGGCATCCCGCTGGTCGCGATCGTGACGGAGCGCGTCCCGCGTCTGGACGCCGCGCAGGTGGTGGAGATGGCAGCGCGCGAGGGCGTGCGCGTCATCGGGCCGAACAGCATGGGGCTCATCTCGCCGGGAAAGACGAAGGTCGGAAGCGTTGGCGGTCCCGCCGCCGACACGGCCCGCAGCTTCGTGCCGGGCAGCACCGGGATCATGTCGCGCTCGGGCGGGATGACGACGGAGATCGCGAGCCTATTGGCGCAGCAGGGCCTCGGCGTCTCGACCGCCATTTCGATCGGCGGCGACCCGATCACGGGGTCATCGTTCGCGAGCCTCCTGCCCCTCTTCGAGGCCGACCCGGAGACGGAGGCGGTGGTCACGTTCAGCGAGCCGGGCGGGGCGATGGAGGCGGAACTGGTCGAAGTCATACGGGAGCAGGGAACAGGCTTGCGCATCGTGAGCTTTATCGCGGGGAACTTCATGGCGGAGGTGCCGGGCGTGCGCTTCGGTCACGCGGGAGCGCTCGTGCAGCGCGACGAGGACAGCGCGGCAGCGAAGGCATCGCTGCTGCGCGCCGCCGGCGTCCACGTCGCGGACACGCTCGCGGGTATCCCGGCGCTGGTGCGGGGCTAGCCTTCTCTTGGGGCATGGCCTGACAGATCCCGTCACCCGACAGGTATGGCCGTTGACAAGGGACTGATGTCCGGCCGACCATGAGGGTCGGAGAGGGACGAGTTTCACCATGGCCCTGGACACCTCAGCGAAGCCCGAGCACCCTGACCAGGAACCCCAGGGAACCGACATGGTGCGTCTTTCCCAGCGCCTCTGGTGGATGCCA
Source organism: Dehalococcoidia bacterium (assembly GCA_009838385.1). The sequence continues at coordinate 2,515 of VXRS01000154.1, forward strand.
CCCAAGGGGACCATAGAACGTGCCCGCGAGGGCTATCTGTACTTCAAGAACGGTGGGGGCGGCTTCACCATGAGCGATATCGAAGGCAAGTGCTAGATTATCGCTTCGCACCCTCCGTCCTCAGCTACCTGTCGAACCTGGAGCCCGAAGACCGGGCTTTTGTTCTGCAGTGCGTCTTTCAGGTCGGTCGAAGCCCACAGGTAGACAACAGGACCACCTACGAAGTTGAGACCGCCGGATTCACGCAGAGGATTCGTGACTTCGGGGACTACTTCATCCTGTTCGACGTGGTAGTGGTCGACGGCGAGAAGTTCGTGGCCATCTACGAGATCGGGCGCTAGGGCTTCCCGCGGGCGTCAATCCACCAGCGGAAGGAGCTCGTCGCCGGCGGCGACAGGGCGGAGGGGGAGGACGGGGGCGGCCTGCTCCTCGGCGTGGTACGAGCTGCGCACCAGCGGGCCGGACTCGACGTGCGCGAAGCCCATCTTGCGTGCAGCCTCACCCAGCTCCGCGAACTCGTCGGGGTGGTAGTAGCGGTCGATGGGAAGGTGGTCCTGGTCAGGTCGCAGGTACTGGCCCAGCGTGAGGATGTCGACGTCGCTGGCGCGGAGGTCGGCGAAGACGGCGAGGAGCTCGTCCTTCGTCTCGCCGAGGCCGGCCATGAGGCCGCTCTTCGTAAGGCGCTCGGGGGCGGCCGCCTTCGCGCGCTTGAGCAGCTCGAGGGAGCGCTCGTACTTCGCCTTGGGGCGGACGCGGCCGTAGAGGCGAGGCACCGTCTCGGTGTTGTGGTTGAGGATCTCGGGGGCGGCGGCGAGCACCGTCTGGAGGGCGTCCCAGTTACCCATGAAGTCCGGGATGAGCACCTCGATGGTGGTGCCCGGGGAGAGGCGGCGCGTCCAGCGGATCGTCTCGGCGAAGATGCCGGCGCCGCCGTCGGATACGTCGTCCCGGTTCACGCTGGTGATGACGGCGTGGCGCAGGTCCATTTGCTGGATGGCGAAGGCCACCCGCTTCGGCTCGCCGAGATCGAGCTCGCCGGGGCGTCCGGTGGTGACGGCGCAGAAGCCGCAGGACCGCGTGCAGGTGTCGCCGAGGATCATGAAGGTGGCGGTACCCCGGTTCCAGCAGTCGCCGATGTTGGGGCAGCGGGCCTCTTCGCAGACGGTGTGCAGCTCCTGCTCGCGCATCAGGTCGCGCAGGCGCTCGTAGCCGCCCCCCACGGGGAAGCGCACACGCAGCCAGTCGGGCTTGCGGCCGGTCATCGCGGTCATGCAAACAGGGTAGCGGGTCGGGGGACGAGAGCGTAGCGACGCGAGCCCTACAATCGCGCCATGCCCGGGCAGGACCTTGACCGGCTGTTTTCGCCCCGCGCCGTCGCGGTCGTGGGGGCCTCCACGAACGCGGACTCGCCGGGGCACGACTACGTGCGGGCGCTCCGGGAGTTCGGCTTCGAGGGCGAGGTCTACCCAATCAACCCGCGGGCCGATGAGGTCGCGGGCTACCGCGCCTACCCGGCGCTTGGGGACGTACCGGGCGCCGTCGACCTCGTCATCTGCTGCATCCCGGC
>VXRS01000314.1:0-3244 GCA_009838385.1 Dehalococcoidia bacterium
AGCCCGCGGGAAAGGCCTCGATGTCGATTCTCCAGTCTTCCACGGGCTTTCCGTCGGATCCCAGCACGATGCCGCTCACATCCCGTCTCACGGCCACGATCTCGGCGCGATACGCCGCAAAAGCGGCATACACCTCGGAGAAGGGGAGGTTGAAGGCAACCTCGAACGCTTCAGTCCACGTCTCGCTGCCGGGCAGATGCCGGTAGTAGGAGATCAGCGAGTCCTCTCCCCCCCGCTCGATCAGCCAGCCCACGGCGACCGCAGCAAGGGAGCCCTCAGCGTTGAACCAGGGCGAGGTCGGCTTTTTGTTGTCGAGCTCTTCAAGAGGAACGGACACGTAGCTGGCGCCCCAACGAGCGATTTCCATACCCTCGTCAATGGACCTCTCTCCTAGCGCGTGCCGATACAGGTGCGCGGCATACACCGCAGCCCCTTCGTTCAACCACGCCGGCCCCCGATCTCGCCCCTGCGACAGGTAGTCCTGGATGGCATTGAAGTAGAGGTGTTCGATTCCCCCCGATACCGCACCATCCATCCAGATGAACAGCAGTCCGTCGCGATACTGCGCGAAGCCCACCCAGGCCCCTTCCGACGCGCTCTCAGTTGCATCCTCCAGTGCTGCCTCGTCGGCGCCGACGTGAATCTCCAGATCGGGCACTCGTACCCCGTAGCGAGCTTCGAAGAACGCCACAACGCCGGCGGTGCGAGCACGAATGGCCACCTGCTGGGACTCCGGGACATCCCCCCAGAAGTGGATTGCCGGCAGGTCGTCCGGGTCCCCCGGTGCTGACGGCGTGGGGGAAGGCACGGCCGGGGAGGCAGTAGGTACCGGGGAAGCCATGGGTGTTGGCGTGGCCGAAGATGGCGAAGCTGCCGTATCGCTTTCTCCCTCGTGTGTCGCCGGCAAGGCTGGAGCCTCCGATGGTTCCCCGCTGTTCGCGATTGCGTAGGCGAGGACACCAGCCGCGATTACCGCCCCGCCCACGACAACAACCGCAGCCGTGGCCAGAGCTGGCTGGAAGTAGCTTGTAAAGAGCGCCAGGGGGGCAAATGCGCCGCGGCGCTCCCCGGACTCCCGCTCGTCACGCCAGGCGACGAGCTCTTCCCGGGTCTCGAGATGGAGCTTCTGGCGGATGTTCCTGGCGTGGAACTTGACCGTTCCGACCTGGATCCCGAGCCGGACGGCAATCTCCACGTACGTGCCACCCGCACGCAATTCCTCGAGCACGCGCCACTCGGCTGGCGTGAGCACATCTGGGTGTGGTGGTCTACCTCGCCTGGCCATGCCTCAACTAGCGGCCTCTGCGCTCAGACCTCCCCGTCCGGGGCCTTGCCGCGGGGCATACGGAAGCCGACGCGGGGCTCGGTGAAGAGGTAGCGGGGGTTGTCGGCGTCCTCGCCCAGCTTGCGGCGGAGCTTGCTGACGATGGTGCGCATGGGGCGCACGTCGCCGTCGCCCTTCTCGCCCCAGACCCGCTCCAGCAGGTGCTGGTAGGTCAGCACCCGCCCGGCGTTGGCCGCAAGCTCGGCCAGCAGCCCGTACTCCGTCGCAGTCAGATGCACCGGCTGGCCGGCGAGCGTCACCCGGCGCTCGGCGTAGTCGATGCTCAGGTCGCCGAGCACGTACGGCTCCACCGGCTCGTCCGCCACGCGCCGGCGCAGGGCCGCCTTGATCCTCGCCGCGAGCTCCGTCGGCGAGAACGGCTTGGCCACGTAGTCGACGGCACCCATCTCAAGGGCCTGGGTGACGAGCTCGTCCCCACCGTAGGCCGACAGGAAGATGACCGGCACGTCCACCCTCTTCAGGATGTCCCGCATCAGCTCGATGCCGTTCGTGCCGGGCAGCATCAGGTCCAGCAGCGCCAGGTCCGGCCGCTCCGTCTCCATCAGGCTGAGCGCCTCCCGCGCGTCCCCGGCCATCAACGGCGTGTAGCCCGCCTGGACGAGGGCGTCGCGCACGTAGCGGAGGTCATTGGGGTCGTCATCCACGGCGAGCACGCGCACCCGTTCCTCCGCCTCCCCCTGCCCGCGCCGCGAGGCGGACGGGCGCTGGACGGCCGGGAGCGCGGCGGAAGCGCCGCTCCCCGTTTCCTCCACCGAGGGAAGCGTGAACGTGAAGCGCGCCCCAAGGCCCGGTCCGTCGCTCTCGGCCCAGATGCGGCCGCCGTGCGCCTCCACGATCCCCTTGCAGATGGCCAGGCCGAGGCCCGTGTCTCCCTCCTGCTCTTCGGGCTGGGCCCGCGAGAACTTCCTGAACAGCTGCGGCAGGCTCTCCGCGGGGATGCCCTGCCCCTCGTTCACCACCGAGACGGCGACGTGCACGCCCTGCCGCTCGGCGGTCAGCGTGATGACGGACGATTCCGGCGAGTGCCGGGCGGCGTTGGAGAGCAGGTTGCCCAGCACCTGCACGATGCGGCGCCGGTCGGCCGCCACCAGGGGCAGGTCCGGCGCGATGTCGACGGAGAGGCTGTTCGTGGCTCCGGTACTCAGGAAGGCGCTCCGCGCCCGGTCCACCAGCACGGTTATCTCCGCCGGCTCGGGACTGACCGCCAGCTCGCCCGTTTCGATGCGCGCCACGTCCAGCAGGTCGGAGACCAGGTCGTGCATGTGGTCCGCCTGGTCCCCGATGATGCGGAAGAACTGGCGCACGACGGCGGGGTCGAGCTCGGCGGAGGAGTCCAGCACGGTGGCGGCGGAGCCCTTGATGGAGGTCAGGGGCCCCCGCAGCTCGTGGCTGACCATCGCCAGGAACTCGGCCCGCAGCCGCTCCAGCTCTTCGACGTCGGCCATGTCCTGCAGGGTCACGACCACCGACTCGACCGTGCCCTCCTCGGAAAGGATGGGCGTGGCGTTGAGCAACACCGTGACGCTGCGCCCGTCGGGCGTGCCGATAACGATCTCCTCGGCGCGCACGGTCTCCCCGATGCCCAGGAGCTCCGCGAGCGAGAACTCCCGGAGAGAGATCTCCCGCCCGTCCGCGCGCCTGAAGCCCACCACCTCGAGGAGGTCCTCCGGGGTCTGTTCGGGATCGCGCAGGCTGTCGACGATTCTCCGCGCCTCCCGGTTCAGGGACCGGGGCGTCGCCGTCGCGACATCGAACACGACCACGCCCACCGGGGAGGTGTCGGTCAGGGTTTCCAGGTCGGCCCTGGCCCGCCGCTCCTCGCGGTGCTCACGGGCGTTGGGGGCGGGCGGGGAGGCGGGGAGAGGGGGCAGGGCGGGAGGACAAAGAAAAAAAAAAAAA
>VXRS01000314.1:3254-4050 GCA_009838385.1 Dehalococcoidia bacterium
GTGTGGGTTGCCAGGGCGGCCGGGGCCCGCGGCTCCTCGCTGTGCTCACGTGCGGTGGCGTTGGCCATGGCCGCTTGGGAGGCGAACAGGACCACCGTCTCCTCGTCCTGCTCGGTGTACTCCTCGCCGTCCTGATCGTGGGCCAGGAAGATGGTGCCCACGCCGGCGCCCTGGTGGCGGATCGGCGCCACGAGCATGGCGGTCGCGGGCACGAGGTCCAGGAAGCTGGGGAGATTCATCGCGCTCAGGTGGCTGGCGATGTCGGACACCCGCAGCGGCTCCTGCAGCCCGTCGAACCTCTCGAAGAACGCCGGCCCGTCCCGGGGCATCTCGAACAACGCCTCGCACTCCTCGGGGGACAACCCGGAGGTCACGGTCTGGTCGCCGCTCCCCCCGGCGTCGCGCAGAAAGGAAATCGCCCCGTAGCGGGAGCCCGTCAGCGCGCGGGCGCCGTCGACCACCTCCTGCAGGACGGTGTCGAAGTCCAGGCTCTCGTTGATGCGGAGGCTGGCCTCGCTCAGGCGGGCGAGCCGCTCTCGCAGCTCGGCTATCTCGCGGTCCCGTTCGTCCGGCTGGCTCAACTCGTCACCTCGGCTTCGATCGTGCGACGCCGGTGCGCACGGGGCGCGCGATACGGCGTCGGTGGGGGCCATGATGCCTCAGATGGTTGAAAGTCACAAATCATTATGAAAATTGGCTCGGTGGGTCACGAAACAGTAATAGGCGCGGTGGGATAATCGAGGTTGTTGCGCCTGCGAATCCATGCAGGAGCGGGAGGTACCGGTATGTCCCTCGA
>VXRS01000264.1 GCA_009838385.1 Dehalococcoidia bacterium
AGAACGTCTTCGGTCGCGCCGAAGAGATCGGCGCGGAGGCCATCCAGCTCTTCATTTCTCCGCCCCAGCAGTGGCGCCCCCCGAACGTCGCCGACGAGGCCGTCGCAGCGTTCCACGAGGAGCACGAGCGCGTTCCGCTGCCCGTCTTCTTCCACGGCATCTACCTCGTCAATCTGGGAACGCAGGACGAGAAGCTCCTCAACCGCTCCGCCGGTTCCCTCAAGCAGTACGTGAAGTGGGCGGGAACGCTCGGCGTCGAGGGCACCATCTTCCACGTCGGCAGCCACAAGGGCGCCGGCTTCGATGCCGTGAAGGACCAGATCTGTCGCGTCATGCTCGAAGTCCTCGAAGCCGCCGACAACGACTCCATGCTCCTCATCGAGAACAACGCCGGCCAGGGGAACGGCATCGGATCCACCTTCACCGAGGTCGGCGAGCTCATCCGCGGCTGCGACAACCACCCTCGCCTCGGCGTCTGCATCGACACCTGTCACGCCTTCGCCATGGGCTACGAGATCACGACACGCGAGGGTTGCGAGCTGGCTATGTCCGAGTTCGACCGCGAGATCGGCTTCGACCGCCTCCGCGCCGTGCACGCCAACGACAGCAAGATGCCCCTCGGCGGCGTCCGCGACCGCCACGAGAACATCGGCGACGGCCACATGGGCCTCGACGGATTCCGCAACATCCTCGCCCACGCCGCCTTCCGCGACGCTCCCCTTCTCCTCGAGGTCCCCGGCATCGAGGGCGGCGGCCCCGACGAGGAGAACGTCAACCGCCTGAAGCGCATCCGCGAGAAAGTCGGCGCGCCCGGACCGGACGCCTCGTGAGCAACGGCGAAGGGCGCGCGCGCAAGCTCGAAGGCGCGCTGCTCGAGGAGTGCGCCGAGTGGATCTGGGAGCAGATCCAGGAAGAGGGCCTCTTCGTCCCCGGCGAGCTCATCGAGCTCATCCTCACCACCGAGCGCGAGCTGAACCTTCACGCCCGCCCCCTCCCCGAGATCGCGACGGGCGTCGCCGCCGCCTTCCGCGAGCAGAGCCACCTCCTCTCCCCCACCGACGAGCGCGCCATCGAGTCCGTCCTCGCCTGGGAGGACGAGTTCCTCGGCATCGCCGGCATCCCCCGCGAATCCAGCTAACTTCCGCCCCGCACCGTTGACGCGGCACGCTCGCCGCCCGACACTCAGGACAACACCGCATCGGGAGGTGAATCGCACACCTGACCCAATCGACCACAGGTGGGATCGGTCAAGCGCCAGGTCCGCGCACCACGCGGATGACGAGGCGGAGGCAGAATCGAACCATTCGGCGGGTGGCCTCCCGGCGGCACGGTCGTAAGGCTGGAAACAAACCACGGCGGGTAACCGCCTGACAAAACCCCGGCCACGTGCAGGGGGCTCGCGGCCCTCTTCCCCACCAGGCACACCGAGCATCGACCGGGGACGTGCGCGTCCCCACGAGTGCCACGGGGAAGCTGTATGTGCGGGATCATCGCCTACACCGGCTCGCGTCAGGCCGCGCCCATCCTGTTGGCCGGCCTGCGCGACCTCGAATACCGCGGCTACGACTCGGCCGGCGTCGCCCTCCTCCCGGAGTCCGGGGGCGAGCCCGCCGTCGCCAAGCGTCGCGGCAAGATCGCCGAGCTCGACGCCGCCATCGGCGCGGAGCCGCTGCCGCCCGCACATACCGGCATCGGCCACACCCGCTGGGCCACCCACGGCGCCCCCAGCGACGCGAACGCGCATCCCCACACCGGCTCGGGGAACGACGTCGTCGTCGTCCACAACGGAATCGTCGAGAACTACGCCGCCCTCCGCGCCGAGTTGCTCGAACGCGGCCACGCCTTCGAGAGCGAGACCGACACCGAGACCATCGCCCACCTGCTTGAAGAGGCCCTGGACAACGGGAGCGACCTCCTCGCCGCCATGCGCGAGACGTGCGCCCGCCTTGCCGGGTCCCAGGCGATCGTCGCCCTCACCTCACGGGAGCCCGGCGTCGCCGTCGGTGCCCGCATCGGGCATGCGGGCGCCGTCGTCGTCGGCTACGGCGAGGGCGAGATGCTCCTCTCCAGCGACCTCGCCGCCCTCCTCCCCCACACCCGCGACGTCGCGTTCCTCGCCGACCGCCAGCTCGTCCGCATCGACGAGCGTGGCGCCACCTACGCGACCCTCGACGGGTCCGCCGCCGAGGTCGAGCCCCGCACCGTCTCCCTCGACCCCGCCAGCGCCGCCCGGGGCCCCTACGAGACCTACATGCTCAAGGAGATCATGGAGCAACCCGCCGCCCTCGCCGACACCATCGGCGGACTTATGACGGTCGAGCCCGCCCGCCTCACCCTCGACGACCTCGGCGAGGCCCGCCCCTGGCTTGAGCGCGTCGAGCGCGTCCTCCTTGTCGGCATGGGGACGAGCCTGCACGCCGCCATGGTCGGCCGCTGGTACTTCGAGCAGATCGCTCGCCTGCCGGCCGACACCGACAACGCCAGCGAGTTCCGCTACCGCGAGCCCGTCCTCGGACCGGAGACACTTGTCGTTTCGGTTAGCCAGTCGGGCGAGACCGTGGACGTGCTGGAGGCGATGAGTGTCGCCCGCGCCCGCGGCGCCCCCCAGATCACCATCTGCAACACGCCCGGCAGCCAGACTACCCGCGTTGCCGACGGCACGGTCCACACCTACGCGGGCCTCGAGCGGGGGGTCGCCAGCTCGAAGACGTTCACGACCTCGATCGCGGCACTCTTTGCCCTCGCCCTCGAAACCGCCCGCGTCCGCGGCCGCATCAGCGACGACGACCTCGCCCGCCACGTGCGCGACCTCGCCGCCATGCCCGAGATCGTCGGCCGCCAGCTCGAGTCGTTCGACGACATCGCGAAAGCCGCCGACCGCTTCCGCACCACCGAGCACATCCTCTTCCTCGGTCGCGGCCCCGCCCTCCCCATCGCTCTTGAGGGCGCCCTCAAGATGAAGGAGCTCTCCTACGTCCACGCCGAGGGCTACGCCGCCGGCGAGATGAAGCATGGCCCCATCGCCCTCATCGACCCCACGTTCCCCACGGTCGCGCTGGCAGGGCAGCACGCCCTGCGCAGCAAGATCGTCTCCAACATCGAGCAGATCCGCGCCCGCGACGGCGAGGTGCTCGCCATCGTCACCGAGGGCGACGACGAGCTCATCGCCCTCGCCAACGAGGCGCTCACCGTGCCCCCCGTCCCCGCCCTGCTCGAACCGCTGGCCGCGATCGTGCCCCTCCAGGTGCTCGCCTACGCCACCGCCGATGCCCGCGGCTGCGACATCGACCAGCCCCGCAACCTCGCCAAGACCGTCACCGTGGAGTAGCGCGTCCGCGCGCCCCGTTAACGTTCGAGGAAATCCGGGCGTTTCCGCTGGTCTGGGTCCCCCCGCCGGGATACGCTCGGGTCACCGCCCAGAGCCGCGGTTCGCAGACACCCGGAGGACCCCCCATGACCAGCACCACCGCCAGCCCGGAATCGGGCACGGAGCTCTCAGCAAAGCTCGTTTACCTGTTTGGCGACGGACGTGCTGAGGGCGGCGCGGACATGCGCAATCTCCTTGGCGGCAAGGGCGCTGGCCTCTCCGAGATGAGCAGCCTCGGCATCCCCGTTCCCCCCGGCCTCACCATCACCACCGAAGTCTGCAGCGCCTACTACGCGAACGGCCATCGCTACCCCGAAGGCCTCGACGAGCAGGTGCGCGCCGGCATCGCCCACGTCGAGTCCATCGTCGGCGCCCGCTTCGGCGATGCCGCCAACCCGCTCCTCGTCTCCGTCCGCTCCGGCGCCCGCGTCTCCATGCCCGGCATGATGGACACCGTCCTCAACCTCGGCCTCAACGACGAGACCGTGCAGGGCCTCGCCCGCAGCTCCGGCGACGAGCGCTTCGCCTACGACTCCTACCGCCGCTTCGTCGCCATGTATGGCGATGTCGTCCTCGGCCTGAAGCGCGAGTCCGACCTCGATGAGGACCCCTTCGAGGCCATCCTCGAACGCAAGAAGGAGGCCTGCGGCGTCTCCGAGGACACCGACCTCCCCGCCTCCGC
>VXRS01000284.1 GCA_009838385.1 Dehalococcoidia bacterium
TGGAGCACGTCGGGGTGGTTCCGCTCGGCGATCAGGCGGCAGGCCCGGCACTCGCAGGGGCGGTCGTCAGGCGCGGGGGCGTCGCAATTCAGCAGGGTCGCGAGCTCAAGCGCGAGCAACGTGCGTCCCGTTCGGGCCGGTCCCGAGAAGAGCAGCGCGTGCGGCGGCTCCTCCATCGCGGCGATGGCGCGCAGCGCCCGCCGCAGCCCCTCGTGCCCGATGATTGCTGCCATCGAGCCAGCTTACCAGCGGGGCTGGCCCCTCCCGCGTCTGCAAGGCACGCCTTTGCTATTATCCAACTCGCTATGTCTAGCACCGTCGACGCTACGGATCCCGAAGTGATCGCCGGGGACGAGACCCCCGGCGAGAGCGACCTTGCCGTCGACGACGTAGTCGCCCGCTTCCGCGAGGACGTCCGCTCCGGGATGCACTGGTTCGAGGCCCTGCTCGACGCGATCGGGCGCTGGCGGGCCCCCGGCGAAACCCGTAACGGTCGCCGCTACGACTACCTCATCGCGGGCGAAGCCTTCGACTGGCTCCTCCTCGCAGAACGCCTGCTCGACGAGATTCCCGAGCTGGCTCCGGCGAGCGAGGTGGAGGCGCTGCTCTTCACCGGCCGCTGGCCCATCGACCTCGACGACGACGAGTTCGCGGCCCGCCTCGGCGCGGCCAAGTACAGCGCCCACCTCAACTACACCTACGGCGTGCTCGTCGAAACGGCCCTGCAGCTCAGCGTCGAGGAAGAGGTCCACAAGGAGAACCACGCCAGCCCCTGGGGCGACGACCTGCGCGCCCACGAGAGCATGTTCCAGCGCGTTTACGGCGCCGACCGCGAACACCTGCGCGCCGCCTACTACGAGGACACCGGCACGATGCTTCAGGAGGACCTCTCCCTGCGGGAGTGGGAGACCTTCGTCTACTGGCTCTTCAAGCAGCGCCTCAAGCGCCAGGACAAGGCCCGCGTCGCCAGCGACACGCGCAAGGGATTGGCGCAGCTCTCCCGCATGGAGCTGGCCGTCAGCGAGCGTCGCCACGGCGTCCGCCTGAGCGAGGACGAGTTCAGCGAGCGCTACGTGCCCAGGACCGGCCAGTCGAGGCGCGCGGTTTGACCGAGGCTCCCGCGTTCCGTACCTTCCGTTTCGCCTTGGGTACCTCTTTCTGGCAGCGAACCCTTGTCGTGGCAGGTCTGCTCGCGCTTGTCGGCGTGCTCGCCCTTGGAAGCGCGACCCCTGGCCTTGCGGCGCACTCGCCCGCGCCCGGAAACGCGGCCTCCGCCGGCAACGCCTCCCAGGCCCCGGCTACCCCCGCGACCACGAACGCCCCCGCGCAGGAGGGCGAAGAAGAACCCGCAGAGGCCGACCCCCAGTACGCTGAGCGCGATACGAGCACCGACAACACGTGGATCATCCTCGCGGTCGTGATGATGATCGTCCTCACCGTGCTCGGGTTCGCGCTGGCGGGGTTGGGCCTCAGCGCCGAGTAGGCGCCTCCTTCTCCGTTTCGGTTACTCGTCCCCGTGGAGCGACTCGCCCCGGTGCAATCGCGCCGCGATATCGAACGTCTGGAGCCGTGATCGCACCGTCGGCGAGTGCGCGGTCAGGAAGCGCGCCACGCCCGTCAGGATGTGGTCGCCCTCCGGCTCCCCTGCGAAGTGCTGGTACTGGCGCACTCCCGCTTCGTAGATCTGGAACTCGTGGAAGCCGGAGTCTTCCCGCAGCAGCGCCTGGCCCAGCACCTCGACGACCTGCTCGCGCCAGCCCGCGCCGAGCAGGTCCGCCACGATCCGCGCCGTCTCGTCGACCTGCCCCTGCACGTCGAAGGCGGGCAGGAGCGCGTCGGGGAGGACCGGATCGCCCGAGAGGGCGGGATGGGGCTGCTTCGGCACATTCAGGAACCGCTCGAGGTACACCGACATCGCCCCGTCGAAGAGGCCCCGCGCGAGCAGCTTCGAAGGAGAGCGCCGCATCGCCTGGTCGACGGCGTTCGCGTACGTGAAGGAGTGGTGCACCGTGTCCCAGTCCCCGAACTCGTTGGAGACGTGGAAGTGCACGGCGCGGCGGGCGGCCGCGTAGGCCACCGTCGCCGAGAGCTCCTCAAGCGGCACGCCCTCGCGGACGAGCGCAAGCATCCGTTCCAGCGTCGCGTCCGGTTCGCCGTCGAGGATCTGCTCGGCGAGCTCGCGATGGCCCCGCCAGTCGCGCTGCCGTCCGTCGCCGGCCGCGATCGCGGCGTCGAGCTGGCGGTGCACATCCTCCAGAAGCGCGGCCAGGTCGACGGGGTGGCGCCAGCTTGAGCTCTCCTCCATGCGGCGCGCGCCCGTCAGCCCCGGCACGATCGAGGGCAGCACTTCTTCCGCGTGCTCCCAGCCGATGTGGTCCACCAGCTCGAACGCCTTGTTTGCGAAGTCGAGCGTGTGGCCCGTATCGAGGAAGAGGTGGTCGGTGCAGGCCGCGAACACCATCTCCGCGATGGCGTCCCGTGGCAGGTCGAGATAGATGGCCGACCTGAGCGTGCGCTCCGCCGCCTGTGTCGAGCGCGTCTCCACAAAGCGCCGGAACCACTCCAGGTAGCGGTCCGGGTCGCGCAGCTCCGTCTCCAGCGGCGCGAGGTCGAAGTTCGGCGGCTGGTTCGCCGTCGAACGCGCGACATGGACGACCCCGTGGAAGGTGGCGACGGGCCGGTCCTCCTCCTGCAGCACGGGCAGGACGTTCGCCATCGCCGTCAGGATCGAGAGCCCCGTGCTCCAGCCGCTGGCCCGGTTCCGCACCCCGAAGAGCGCCGCCTCGCGCAGCACGTTGTTCGTGGCCCCAAGCTCGTTCAGCCCGATGACGCTCTTCGCCAGCACGAGCGAGAGCTGCCCCTCCAGGCCCTCCCGCAGCTTCGTCTCCCAGTGGCTGCGCCGGTCCGACTCAATGGGGCTCGGGTCCACGAACACCTCGCCGTCGCGCGTCTCGATGCGGAAAGCGGGCACGTCGTCGGCGAACGGGTCGAGCGTGCAGCCGCCGGAGAGGTCGAACTTCGCGTGATGCCAGTGGCAGGTCAGGATGCCGTCGCGCACGGCCCCCCGGCGCAGCGGGAAGCCCATGTGGGGACAGCGGTTATCGAGGGCGTAGAGCCGCCCCTCGTCATGGACGACCAGGATCGTGCGTCCTTCGGCCGAGATGACCTTCATCCCCTCGCGCTCGATCTCCTCGAGCGACCCCGCGCGGACGAGCGTCTCCTGCTCAGAAATCGTGGTCATGGCCGCACCTCCCGCGGGCGTGCTTCCAGTATGCGCTGTCCGCACAGGCGCTGCCGCTGCTCCTGTGCAATCATGGCGGGGGACGCAGCAGGGAGAGCGACCGTGATCAGGACCATCCGGGCCAGGTATTCGAAGGGCAAGCTTGAGCCCCTGGAGCCGCTTGCGCTGGAGGAGGGGGAGGAGATCGAGTTGACGCTGGAGGAGCAGGTGCACGAGAGCGAGGAGGCGGAAGATGCTGCCCTTCGGAGGGCGATCGAGGAAGGACTGACGACCGAGCGGGTCGACAAGCAGGAAGTGCTCGACATTCTGCGAAACCCGGATGGAAGTTGAGTTCACCTCCAGCTTCACGCGGGACCTCAGGCGACTGCGAAACGCGGAGTTGCGAGGCCGGGTGGAGCGCATCATCGAAGAGATGGAGCGCGCTCCAGAGATTACTGCGGTCGCCGGGGTGGCCAGGCTCAAGGGGCCAGGCCAGTTCTACCGAGTCCGCGTGGGTGATTACCGAATTGCCCTCTCTGTGGAGGGTGGCGCAGCTGTCGTGACGCGCTTCCTGCACCGGCGGGACATCTACCGGTACTTCCCCTGAAGGCTAGTTGCCCCCTTGCTCCCCCACCGGCACGAACAGCGCCAGGCTCGCCGTGAAGCCGTGCACGAAGGGCGTGCCGCCCACGGGCCCGATCTCGCCGTTGCAGAACAGCCCGGCGATGGGCACCGGCCCGAGCCGGTCCGCCACCGCGGCCGCGTCGTGGTCGGGCTCGCCGAACATTCCCTGCCCCCGCCCGTTGCACGCGCACAGCAGCCC
>VXRS01000005.1 GCA_009838385.1 Dehalococcoidia bacterium
CCATCGCCTCCTCGAGGATCTGGCACATGCGGTCCATCTCCTCGTCGGTGGCCGCTCGCCCCTTCTCCTCGATGCCCATCACATAAACGAGCAGCGGGTTCAGCCCGAGGTAGCTGAGCAGGTTCACGCCCTTGGGGGTCCGCTCAAGGCTCTGGAGGAATTCCGGGTAGGTCTCCCAGTCCCACGGCATCCCCTCCTGCATCGTTGCGAGGGGAACGGCCTCGTTGCGCGCCATCGTGAGCATGGCGCGGTCCTGGTCCTTTGGCTTCACCGGCGCAAACCCGAAGCCGCAGTTCCCGATCACGACCGAGGTGACGCCGTGCCAGCCGGATATCGAGCACCACGGATCCCAGAACACCTGCGAGTCGTAGTGGGTGTGCAGGTCGACGAAGCCGGGCGCGACGATCAGGCCACCTGCGTCGAGCACCCTTGCTGCGTCCGATGTGTTGACCGCGCCTATCGACGCGATGCGCCCGTCCTTGATGCCGATATCGGCCTTGAAGCGGGGGGTGCGCAGCCCGTCGATGACGGTGCCACCCTTGATGACGGTATCGAATTCGGGCATGGTTGCGCCTCCGACCGTGTGGGTCGAATCCTACAACGTCTGGCAATAGCTCCGGCGCGAGGCCGTGATTGCCCCTTCCCGGGGAGGTTGCCGGCGCACGCAGCGGTGCGGCGCTGCAGCCGGACGAGACCTCCTACACTGGGCAGTGTCTGAGGAGGCCCATGGGTTTCTTCGTGATCGGCGTCGCCATCGTGGTGTTTGCAGGCCTGTACGCGGGCTACGGACTGCGACAGACGCCCGCGGTCCCACCCCCCTCGTGGATGTGGTGGCTGGTGGGCCTCGCCGCCCTGTGCTTCGGCGGCGCGCTGGCCACATGGGCCTGAGGACAAACCCAGGAGTACACCCGCGCCGGGGCGAGTGCTCCTCAGCCACGCTGCTTGTGAGCGGGGAAGTGGCTGGTAGGCCAACGCGGACGGTACTGCGAACGTTCCAGTGGGCGGTTGTCCTGTAGGTTCCTGTCGGTGTGCTGTTGTCATCGAGGGCTGTGGCAGCCTCCCACAACGCCAGCACTGCCAAGCGCCAAGTCTCCCCAATGTCTGTTGAGATTGCATCGGGCGGGCTCTAGACGGTCGGCGCAGGGTCGTGGGACCATGAGGCTGCGACACCTATGGATCCCACGGCCCTAATCCCCGGCTTGGCCCAGATGCTTGAGGAACGCTATGGGTGGGCGGGGAGATGGGCCACCCATGTCCTCCTGTTCTCTGCGGTAGCCCTCGTGGCGTTCACGGCCCTCGGTATGGCCATCCTCGTGGTTGGCCAAATCGTCACGTTCGAGCCGTTCCCCTTTCCCCCGACGGATGACTTCGGACGGATTGGGACCTACGTGCTGGCCTGGATAGTGATCATCATCCTCTTGTCCACACTCGGGGTCCGGGTCTTTGAGCGATGGGTCTTCCCCCGAGTGACATCGAAGCTGGAGCGAATCAACAACGACATCGAAAGGACCAAGGAGGGGATCCGGGAGGAGAGAGCGTTGCTCGCCGAAGCGATGAAGGATGCGGAGGCTGTGAATGCAAGGCTGTTGGAGGACGAGAAGCGTTCGGAGATGCGGATAACAGACTTCCACAGGCAGATGGATGAATTGAGTGAGAGAGCTGGTCGGATGGTTGACGCGGCCGAGAGTGGTCTTAGTTCCTCCGAGCGACCCCCCAAGTGAAGCCCCGTAAACACCCGGAGCCGCCCTGCGAAACGTAGCTGATCGCGAGAGGATGCCTTATTCGCTCTCGAAGCCAGTGTCCTCGAACTTCAGGGTCTTGCTGTTCTCCGTCACAACGCGCACGACCTGCTCCGGTGCACCGTTGGGGATGTCGGCTTCGATCTCGAGCGTCAGCCTGACATCTGCCCCCGTGAGCCCAGCGAGGTGCGCGATCACCTCATCCGCAATCTTGCCGGCATCTCGGCCGACGCGTGTCGGATCTAGCCGCACCGAGCCGTGGTAGCGCTTTGCCTGGACCGGAGCTTCGATGCCGGGGAGTGGGTCTGTTGTGGGCTCCTCTCGAAAGTCCACGTAGTCGCCTTCGCCCTGTGGGTAGGTCGTTTCCGCCTCTTTAGTCTCGGCAGCAGCGGCCGCCTCGGCGTCGAGTTGCTTCCTGGCCACTTCCGGGCGGACGACTAAGCCTGGGTCGCTGTCCGTGAGTGGACCGCGTGGGCCATGGTGGAGGGCTCGATACCGTTCGGCGTCCTCGTCGTAGCTGTCCGCGTACGCGAACGAGTCCTGCTCCCAGGTCATCAGGCGGAGACCGTCGCGAATCGCGTCAAGCAGCACCGACGGCTCCCTGAGCCTCGGTAGGTAGAGGTAGCGCGCAAAGTCGTCCAGGAGTTGGCGGACCTCGACGTGTTCTCCGCGCCAAAGCGGGACCCCGTCCAGCTCCATGCGCAGACGGGTGCCGGCGAACGTGGCGATCAACAGTTCGTCGTTCCGCATACGTCGGGCGGCGCGTTCGGCGAGACCGGCCTGGGCCGTCAGCCGGATCGCCCGCCACTCGACGTCGGACTGCGGTGTCGATTGGGTCGGGACCAGCAACCACTGGTAGGTCTCCCCGATCCGGGCATCGACCGCGCCGGAGGCGGCACTTTGCTGCTGTTCGGCTTGCCGCACTTGGTGCGGAGGGAGGTCAAGGGCTTCCTTGTCCCGCAGGATCGAACTCCACGCGAGGTAGAGGCTGATGCCTTGCTGCAACTCCTGGAGCCGCGTCTCGTCGGGAGCGAGGAACGCAAGCGTGTTCCGGAAGAGCCGCGGTGTATTCCCGCGCGACTCCAGGATCGAGGTGGCAGCGACCACGGCGCGGGATTCGTCCGTCCCCTCGCGCGAGCTGTAGGGATGGTCGGGGCTGAGCACGACAATCCGTGTCTCGAGTGCGTCTTGCACATCGTGCTCCGACGATGGAAAGAGGTGGACACCGCTGAAGTCGCCCCGGTTCCCGAGGTCGGACTGGAGCCGCTTCTTGATCTCCTCCTCGACTTCCTGAGGCCGGTCGCGGAGATAGGCCTGGGCACGGTCGTCGGCCAGGCGGGCGACTGTCGGCTGGGTCGAATACCAGTAGCGCGTGCCGTCCTGGTAGAGGTAGCGCGCTCTGCCACTCAGACGACGCAACGCATCGCCGAAGACGTTGGGCTGCTCGCCGGGCATGACGCAGCCGAGCTTGATGTGCCGGTCCTCGATCCCCTGGTTGGCCGCGGCCGGCGTGGGCGCCGACCCAAGGTAGATAGTGCGCGCGACTCTTCGGCAAGCGCCGAACTTCCCAAGGCTTGGGATCTCGCCGTCGAGGCGCATGGGCAGCGCACTTCCGCCGTCGATGTCGCTCTCGATGACCGGCACCCAGTTCTCGGGGAGGTAGCGAGTCAGCTCGAACTGGACGCGCGGGTCGTCGAGGGGAAGGTTCGCGGGCAGGACCAGTGGATTGCGGTCCCCCTGCTGCCAGAGGCTGTGCACCACCGCTGCCATGAGACGCAGCACACCGCGCGTGCGCTGGAAGCTCTGGAGCGTCGACCAGTCCGTGTAGAGCCGGTCGAAGACCTCCGGGTGGATGGGGTAGGCGGCCTTGATCCGTTGCTCGTACTCGCCCTCGGCGCACTCCTGCGGAAACTCCTGCTGGTTCGTCCGGTAGAGGTTGCAGAAGGCCCGGGCGACGTTGTCGCGGGTGGCGAAGCCCTCGTTGTCCGTGATGGTCTCGAACAGCCTGCGGCGGACGATCTCGAAGCTCTCCTCGGCCGTGGCGGGCCGCCAGGATGAGTCGACACGCCCGATCACGTTACGCAGGCGTGCGAGGGCGGCGCGGCCCCGTCGTCCACCCACCTCCTCGTCGTCGGCCTGGGCGCCGGGGGAGTTCCCCGACTCGGAAGCGGGGAGGCTGATAACGAGGAAGCAGTTTGGGACCAGCTTGGCCGACTCCGTGAGCGCCTGCGCGAAGGTGAACTGCGTCTCAAAGCTCCCTGCGGGCAGGTCGCCCTCGTCGTGGAGTTGGCGCGCGTAGGCGACCCACTCGTCGATGAGGATGAGGGCGGGACCGTACTCCGCCATAAGTTCGCGGATGGTGTCGCCGGGGCTCGTCGCGCGTTCGTCGTCGCTCCGGACGCGCTCGTACGCCCGACGCGCCTCCTCGATGCCGCCGGCCGCGAGTCCAAGCTGCCACGCAAGTTCGCCCCAGAGCGTCCGTACCTCCGTGCCATCCGGCTTCGTGTTCGGGTTGCCGGGGGAGATGCGGTTGCCAACCAGCACGACGCGCTTGACATCGGGAAGGCTCTCGACACCGGTCTGCTGCATTACCGCGTCCATGTCCGCGAGCTCACCTACGGGCGTGCCGGAGAAGAGGTGGTAGAGGGCGAGCATGGAGTGCGTCTTACCGCCGCCGAAGTTCGTCTGGAGTTGGATGACGGGGTCGCCTCCTGTACCCGCAAGCCGACGGATCGCGCCGTCGAGGAGGTGGCGGAGGCTGTCGGTCAGGTAGGTACGGCGGAAGAACTCGGCGGGATCGCGGTACTCGGGTTCGCCCTGGCCGAGATGGACCTGCCAGAGATCGGCAGCGAATTCGGCCTGCTGGTAGAGACCGCTGGAGACGTCCTGGTGGGGAGTCACAACCTCGCGCCAGGGGCGAAGCCCGCCCGCGGTCTGGCTCTCGCCGCCGGTGGACGCGGCCCGCCGCCGCTGCGTGCGCGCCTGTTCGTTGAAGCGGACCCGCAGCAGTTCCGTCTTCATCTGCTCCAGCTCGGTGGCTACGGGGGAGGAGACCGCCATCAGGAGGCGGTGGGTCGAGTCAAGAGCCCGGTAGGTGTCGTCGGTCGAGAACGCGCGCTGGTGCGCCCAGTCGTTCCTGACGTCCCGCAGTTCGTTGACGATGCCGCGTTCACTGCGCCCCAAGATGTCGCGGTAGACGTCATTCCATGAGAGGGCCATCACCCGTAGCAGCGCCGCCACGTCCAGATCGTTGAAAGGCTTCGATGGGTCCTTGATCTTCGTGTTGAGGATGCTCTCCAGTTCCTGCGCTGTCCGGCCTTTGTGGCGGCTGATGAATTCCCGCGATGCGAAGTGCGCGAGGCCGCTCTTGAGCAACTCCATCGCCTTGCCGACGCGCTCCTGGTTGGTGGGGGCCATAGGGGTCCTCCGGTGTAGGGGTCTATTCGAGGGTCAGGCCGCGGCGGCCAAACTCGACCGCCACGGCATCGTAGATTGAGCGGGCCTCTGACTCTGCGCGAGTCGCATCCGCAGCTGTGGGTTCCGGCCAGTCGCCTGGATACCTGGCCTCCGCCCCCCACTCCGTCAGCCTATCGAGCAAGTCGGGGGAGGCGCCTTGGGGCCAGCCCTCCGGGAAAAGATCGCGCAGGCGCCGCAGGTCGTGGCTGTAGGGGAATTCGACACTCTCCAGGACGAGTACGGCCTTCAGCGTCTTCTCAGCGGCCTGCTGGGAGAACCAGCACGCATAGCGCGACCTCGCAGCACGCGCCATCTGCCCAGCGACTTCGAGATCCTCCTGCGCGTAGCGCAACCAGCGCAGCGCCTCCGCCTCGCTCTCAGGCTCGCTCATACAGAACCCTGCCCTCGCGCAGGGCGGGGCGCAGCACGGTTCCGATGATGTGGCCCCGCCGCGCGATGTGGTCCGGCGTTGTGACAACGATGTCCTTGGCTACCGGCAAATCTCCCACGGCACCGCGCATCTTGATGGCAGCTTCCCGGCGGTCCGTGCCGTCCGGCATTACAACCAGCAGGTCTACGTCGCTCCAGTCCCTTGCCTCACCGCGCGCACGCGAGCCGAACAGAAGGATGCGCTCAGGGTCAAACCCCTCGGCGATGCGCTTCACCATCGTCTCCACGACCGGCTCGACGGCTGTTGCACGCTCCTGGTTGGTGGTAGCCATACCGTTCTCCGAACGACCTATTGAGTCAGTCCAACCCTATGATCGCACTATCTCCCGTGCACTTCCCGCACGGTAGCAGAGTTAGCGTCACGCCTCCTCGACCGGCGCAAGGAGTGTGCCCTGCCGCACCGGAGCCTGCTGGCGGGCGAGGCTGGCGAGGTCGGGCCAGATCTGGATGAGGGTGTTGTAATCGAGCGCCTCCTGGGAGCGGTTCTTCTGGTCGCAGATGCGGTAGAGGCGGTAGGCAAGCTCCCGCGCCGGCTCTGCCATGGCCCCGAGCCGGGCCACGACCTCCGATGCGGGCTCCTCGCCGAGGTGGAGGACCCGCACGAGGTGGTGCACCGACTCCCAGACGGTGAGCCGCCGTTCCGTCTGTGGATCCCAGTCCTCAGCCAACTCGTCGGGGCGCAGGAGGCGCACCTTGCCAGCCTCCGATACAAGGATGCCAGCATCGACCATGCCCTGGACACTTGTGTTCTTGGCTTTGGAGAGTGTCTCGGCCACGCCGAAGTCGCCCTCGGCGAAGTTCGACTGCTCGAACCAGGCGAGCGCCCAGCGGGTGTCCGCGTCGAAGTCACCCTCCTGTTCGGCCAGCGTCTCGTCGAGCGTCTGGTTGATAAGAGACAGGGCCTCCCCCACGGAGACGGGCTCGCCGCTCGCATCCAAGACCTTCGCATAGCGCGTGAACACAGCCATGCCCGGCCCGATAGCGGCCTGCGCCAGGTCTACGGGGGCGATATTCCCGCTCTGCATCTGAAGTAGCGCCTGCGGTAGTTGGACCTTAAGTGCGTCAACGAATTCACGCCTAGTGGCGACGGGCGCATCAGCGGGGCGCGGTCGGCAGGCCAGTGCGATGCTCGACGCGAGGGCGTTGGCCCCCATGCCGATCATCCTATTGCTCAACTCGGTCCGCATCGGCCAAGTCCCCGTGATGGAAAAGCCGCAGGAGATCGCGCTCTCGAGGAACGTCTCCCAACCCGTACTCGTGATGCCACCCTCTCCCTTCCCCTCCGACTGCTTGAAGGCGTAGTAGACGGAAACCGGGAAACCGAGGTGAGCTTGGTCCACAAGTATTTTCAACGCCCGGGACATGCCGTCGAGAAAGAAAGCTTCGGCCTCCCCCTTGCTGCCATGCCTGTAGGGCGTTGCCACAAGTTCTTCGGCCTTGGGTACTGCGAGGGTTGCGAATATGTCTGGCTGGACCTTGGCAAGGGACCGCCTTAGCCACACGTAGAAGAAATCCGATAGGTCGGCGTAGCCGATGTTGTCGTAGTAAGGAGGGTCTGTGGAGACAACGCCACTTGAGTCAGCGCCATTCTTCGCTGCGTCGGCCTGTACCGCATGTCCAGGTGCCCGCACCGATATCGAGTCGAAGGCCTTGTACGTCCAATCGACGTTGTTGAGGAAGTTCCCGCTGGAAGCGGAGAACGGATTGCCCTCTGCAAAGTCCCAGGTCATAGGAATCGCCTGTCGACCAAAGGTGTTTCGTAAGGCCTCCATCTTGAGACCGTTGTGCCAGGTGCAGACCGATGACCAATAGTCAGCACTCTTGTCCACGGCAAAAGCCAAATACACGCTCACTGCCTCCGCGTAGGCCTTCGCGCCCTTGCCGCCCTCGTAAAGGGGGGCACTATCGTCGGGGAGACCGGCGGCCACGGCGTCGGTGCGGATCCGGTCCCGCGCTTCCCCAACGAGGTCAGAGAACGTCGTGAGCGCCATCAACTGCCGGTCGGTGAAGAGGTCTCCGAACGTCGTCATGCCATAGTTCGGCGTCTTGAAGTCGCGAGGGTTGTCGGGCAGGTCTGCGTCAGGCCTCCAATTCGGCACAGCCCTGAGTGCGACGGCCTCCTGCTCCTGCATCGGAGATAGGTAGACTCGGCCCCCGTCTCCTTCGGTGACGATGGCCATCAAGCGCTCTCCCATCCTGCCTGCCTGGCCCTCGGTGCGTATGTGCTCGTAAGGGACAGGTACTCCGGACATCAGGCACTTGAAGGCGCTTCGCTTACCCGCTGTTGTCCCGGCCGCCGCTTCCTCTGGTGGTGTTCCCGCCTTCACCACGAACCGATAACCACCACTCTCGACAACCGGCTCGACGTAGGCCTCCTTCCCCTTCTTCTTTGAGAGGACGAAGGTGGAGGCGAGGGGCAGCTCCACGTCGGCGAAGGCAGGGTTGGGGCTCTTCACGGTGCGGGCCCAGAGCCAGGCGATTACCGTCAGCTCGCGGCCCACGGACTGTTTCAGGTCCGGGCGCTCGCGCGCCATCTCCTCCGTGACAGCCACCTTCGGGTAGAGGTGGCCGATGCGCTTCTCAGCCTCGTCGCGCATCCACTGGCCGTAGTAGCGCACGTCCTCGGCCAGCCCCGCCGCGCCCTTCCAGGCGGCATCAACGGCGGCCTGACCGCTGCGGCTGTCGGGGTTCACCGGCGGCTTCCCGGCGAAGCGGGGCGGTATCTCGATCATGGCCTTGTTGATGAGCACAGCCACGGGGTTCAGGTCGCTGGCGTGAGCCTCCAGCCCCAGCCGCTGCGCCTCCAGAGGGATGGAGCCACCGCCGGCGAAGGGGTCGTGGAAGGCCGGCAGCTTGTCGGGATTGAACAGCTCAGCCGCCTGGGGGTGGTCGCTGTTGTCCTCGCAGGTGCGCCGCCAGCTCTTCCGGATCTCCTCGCGAGCTGCCTCGAGCACCTGCTCGTTCGTCGTGTTCTCCCACTTCACTAGCTCTTCGATGATGCGAAACAGGCGCTGGCGCTCCTCGTCCTGCTCCTCTTCTGTGAACAGCTCGGGCCACGAGGATGGGTCGTCCACCAACTGCGCGAACAGCACCGCCCGCGCGGCCGCCAGCGGTCGACGTGCCCACCAAAGGTGCAGCGTGCTGGGGTGTCCGTGCCGGATCGACTTCTCGCGCGCCGAGGCCTTGTTGATAGCGTCCAGTGGCAGCGCCACTTCGATGAGCTTCTTGCGTGTGATGACCGGGCGTGCCTCGTGAGTCATGAGGGCAGCCCTGGCCAGGGCTGCCAGTGCGGCAACTCGTAGGCGATGCTTGCCACCAAGTGCATCATGACTCCCCGCCGGCATCGTCGAGAAGCGTGCCCTGATGGGCCGGGGGACGCTGACGGGCAAGCGTGGCCAGCTCAGGCCAGCTCTGGATGAGGGCGTTGTAGGCGAGCGCCTCCTGGGGGCGGTTTTTCTGGTCGCAGATGCGGTAGAGGCGGTAGGCAAGCTCCCGCGCTGGCTCCGCCATGGCCCCGAGCCGGGCCACGACTTCCGAAGCAGGCTCCTCACCGAGGTGGAGGACGCGGACGAGGTGGTGTACCGACTCCCAGACGGTGAGCCGCCGCTCCGTCTGTGGATCCCAGTCCTCGGGAAGCTCTTCGGGAGGCAGGAGGCGCACCTTGCCGGCCCGCGACACGAGGATACCCGCGTCGACCATGCCCTCTACGCTCGTGTTCTTAGCCTTGGAGAGCGTCTCGGCCACGCCGAAGTCGCCCTCGGCAAAGCCCGACTGCTCGAACCAAGCGAGCGCCCAGCGCGTGTCGGCATCGAAGTCGGCCTCTTGCTCGACCAGTGTCTCCTCGAGGGTCTGGTTGATGAGGGCGAGGGCCTCGCGCACAGATACGGGCTCTCCGCTGGCGTCGAGCACCTTCCTGTAGCGGGTGAACACGCCCATGCCTGGCCCAATGGCCGCCTGCGCTAGGTCCACAGGCGCGATGTTGCCGGCCTGCAACTGTGCCAGCGCCGGAGGTAGCTCGGCCTTGAGCGCATCCACAACCTCGCGGCGCGTGGCGATAGGCGCATCTCCGGGCCGTGGGCGGCATACCAACACGATGCTGGAGGCGAGAGCGTTTGAAGCCATGCCACGCATGCGGTTGCTGAGCTCTGTGCGCATTGGCCAGGTGCCCGTGACGGAGAAGCCAGCTTCTATGACTGCGGCAAGGAATGTTTCCCAGCCGGTGCTGGAGGTGTCGGCGCTACCCCTTTGCTCCGACTGCTTGAAGGCGTAGTAGATGGAGGTGGGAAACGCAGGGTGCGTCTCGTTCGCAAGCCGCTGAACGACCTGAGACATGCCATCCAGGAAGAAGACCTCGGCTTTTTCCTTGCCCCCGTGTCTGTAGGGTGTGGCAACCAGTTCCTCCAACTTCGGTGCCGATAGCGTTGCGAGAATGCTAGGAAATACGGATCCAAGAGAGGGACGTAACCACACATAGAAGAAGTCAGAAAGATCGGCGTAGCCAACGTTGTCAAAATAAGGGGGGTCCGTCGATATGAGATTGTTGCCGGTAGTGTTCTGTGTGGAAGCACTGCCTTGGAAAGCGACTCCGGCTCTTCCGTGGCCTAGATTCGTAATCGACTGCATAGTCCATTCGAGAAGATTCTTGAAGCTTCCACCTTTTTCGCTAAATGGGTTGGCCTCGGCGTAATCCCATGCTATTGGAATAGCTTGGCGAGTGAAGAGATGGCCGAACTGTTGGTTTGCTGGCTGCCATCCACCCAATGAAGTCCAATAGTCTGCAAGCCTATCAAGTGTCAAAGCAAGGTATACGCTCACCGCCTCGGCGTACGCCCTTGCGCCGACGCCGCCCTCGCGGAGGGGGATGTCGTCGTCGGCAAGGCCCGCGGCCACGGCGTGGGCGAGGACACGGCCGCGGGCTTCCCCTACTAGGTCGGAGAAGGTCGTAAGCGCCACAAGCTGACGGTCGGTGAAGAGGTCTGCAAAGGTTGTCATCCCATACAGTGGCGGCGCTATGTAGCGTGGGCTGTCCGGCATCTCTAGCGTTGGCCGCCACTCGGGATGGAGTTCGGCCGTTGCCGATTCCTGGTGAGTTTCCGGCGGCAGATATAGGCGTTCCCGGTCTCCGTCTGCAACCAGGGCCATGAGCCGCGCGTCCATCCTCCCGGCAATGCCCTCCGAGCGAACGTAATCGTTTGTCACGGGCACGTCTGACATAAGGCAGCGGAAGTTGCCCCGTCCTCCGATTCTGGTACCTGCTTTTGCCCATTCGGGTGCGACGCCTACCCGAACCGTGAAGTAGTAGCTGCTGTCTTCGATGACCGGCTCAACATAGGCCTCCTTGCCCTTCTTCTTCGAGAGGATGAGGGTGGAGGCGAGAGGCACGTCAACGTCGGCGAAGGCGGGGTTGGGGCTCTTCACCGTACGCGCCCAGAGCCAGGCTATAACGGTCAGCTTGCGACCTACATACGGCTTCAGGTCGGGGCGCTCCAGCGCCATCTCCTCCGTCACCGCCACCTTCGGGTAGAGGTGGCCGATGCGCTTCTTCGCCTCGTCGCGCATCCACTTGCCGTAGTAGCGCACGTCCTCGCTCAATCCTGTCGCGCCTCTCCAGGCGGTATCGATGTCGGCCTGACCGCTGTGGCTGTCGGGGTTCACCGGTGGCTTGCCGGCGAAGCGGGGCGGAATCTCGATCATCGCCTTGTTGATGAGCACGGCCACGGGGTTCAGGTCGCTGGCGTGCGCCTCCAAGCCCAGCCGCTGCGCCTCCAGCGGGATGGAGCCGCCGCCGGCGAAAGGGTCATGGAACCCGGGCAGCTTGCGGGGGTTGAAGAGGTCAGTCGCCTGGGGATGATCGCGGTTGTCTTCGCAGGTGCGGCGCCAGCTCGTACGGATCTCCTTGCGGGCACCCTCCAGCACCTGCTCTTTCGTAGTGTTCCCCCACTTCATCAGTTCTTCGATGATGCGGAACAGCCGCTGCCGTTCTACGCTCTGGGCATCCTCGGTGGGGAAGAGCTCGGGGCGGGAGGATGGGTCTTCCACCAACTGCGCAAAGAGCACGGCCCGTGCCGTGGCCAGCGGCTTCCGTGACCACCAGAGGTGCAGTGTGCTGGGATGCCCATGTCGGTTGAGCTTCTCCCGCGCCGAGGCCTTGTTGATGGCATCTAGCGGCAGCGCCACTTCGATGAGCTTCTTGCGATAGGTCACGTCCGGCTCCGCGCATCAAGAATTAGGCGAATGAGGCTGAACATTCGATAGAACAAGTGGTCAGCGTGTTCGGGTCGTGCGATCACTTCGCGATCCGTCTCCGAGTGCCGTATGCGGAGCTCATTCCCAATGTCGGTAAGTGCGCGAGCTTCCGCTTCCAGCGCCTCTCTGAAGATCGGCGATGTGGGCCCGGCGGCCTTGTCGAGCATCAACCTCGTCCCGGTCTTCTTATCACCTTGACCGTCTAGAGTCTTGAGTCTCTCCCAAGCATCCCAGAGCGCTTCGAGGGCTTCTTGGCGGGTGTTGGGATGCGGGTCGAGGAACTTGCGCTGGGCGCTCGTGAGGAGCCGGTCAAGCTCGCGGTCGCCCGTGTCAAAGTCCTGCTGAGCCGCCACCTCCCCGAGGGCGGGCGGCACAACACGACGAACTCTTCCGTTCGTTTCTATCTGGTAGGCCAAGGCATTGCGCCGAAGGATGGTTTCGATCGTGTCCCGGAACTCTCCCTTGCCAGCCTCCTCATCGAAGACGAGGTGATCGTGCGCAAAGAAGGGGTGGCGTCCTGCCTTTCGTGGCTTCCCGACTGTCTTCCAACAGAAGTGAATGAGATCAAGTATGTCGTACACGGAAGGCGTTTCCATCGACATTTCCAAAGAGTCCAAGATGGTTCCAGCGTCTCGAAACTCAGCGAGGTGTGGCACTTCACCGAGCAGCGCGGCCTCAAAACTCGCGATGTCTGTGCCAACTACGTAGTTCCCATCCGGACACGTCTCGGGAAACGTGCTTCCGAAGCTCCCGTTAGATGCACAACGACGAATTTGGGCAAGGATCGCGTGCCACACTACCTCGTCAATGTCTGCCTTACTCCTTGGCTCTTGTCCAAGTTCTTCGTCGCTGAGGTAGTCGGTCACGAGGGCGATTCCGCCCGGGCCAGGAGCTTCGGCAGCTCGTAGTTGACGCTGGCTGCGCCGAAGTCCGGCTCGCGCCGGAACGGCTGTCGTACGTAGTGGACCGAGTCCTCGCCGCCATCCCGAAACTCGACGATGGCGAGGATGAAGTCGTCGGGCTTGTTGAGGGACGTGAGGATCTCGTTCTTGGTGACGGTGACGGTCGCAGCGCCCTCCTGCCGTCCCTTCACCTCGATGAAGCGGAGCTTGCCCGTGCCCGGCACGCGGCTCTCGATGTCGTAGCCGAGCTTGTCGGTCTCGCGGTCCACAGGCTCGAAGCCGAGACCCCGCTCGATCTCCATGACAGCCGCCCTGGCGCGGGCTGCAGCCACCTGCGTGTCCTGGGTGACGACGGTCTCGGTCGAGCCTGTCATCTTGCGGATGAGCCCTGCGGGAACCACGAGCACCCCGCCGAGGACCACGGGTGGCATCGCCGAGAGCTGGCGCTCCCGCTTGATCTCGTCCATCCGCTTCTGCAGCCGCCCCTGGAGGTCGTCTGCCCGGCGGCTGGCCTCTCCTGAGTTGAGGCGCGAGTTGGACTTCCCCGCGCGCTCCTGCTCCAGGAGTTCAGCGGCGCGGTGGTCCCAGTACGCGATTTCCTTCGTCAGCCGCTCCTTGACTGCTGCCTCGGTCTTGTCGAGCAGTTCGATCTTGCGGGAGCGCACCTCCCCTAGGTGCTCCGGCACGACCTCGGAGACCGCGTACTCCATCGCCATCGCCTCCGACTCGACGCCGATCCAGGCGCACTCGGGACGGTCGAGGATCTCCTGGACCTTGTGCTCGTCGTCCCGGAGGTGGCGGTAGTCAAGATAGGGCGCGTACTCGGGCGAGACGGAGTTCCCCTCGGCATCCACACTCACGTAGAGGACGCGCTTCGAGACGGTGCGCTGCTCCCCAGAGCGCGTGCGGCTGCCGTCGCGGATG
This sequence comes from Dehalococcoidia bacterium, assembly GCA_009838385.1. The sequence goes on from VXRS01000005.1 coordinate 13,718, forward strand.
CTGTGCTCCAGGTAGAGGAGGACGCGGGGCTCCTCGCCGGGGTCGTTGTCGTCGACGAGCACGGCCGCCTGCCTGAGCAGGTCGCGATAGCGCTCCAGCACGAGGTCGATGGTCACATCGAGCAGTCCGTGGCCGGGACAGACGAAGGCGGCAGGCGGCTTCCCCGGCACGGTGGCGAGCGACTTCTCGAAGGTGATGCGCTCGTAGCGCGACAGCACGGGGGCACCCACGCCTATGAGGCGGTCTCGCTGGCGCACCAGCGCCGGGACGTGGCTTACGTGGTAGCGGCGCGGCTCCCGCTCGGAGATCCGGCCACCGAGCAGCCGGAACGCCTCCAGGAAGAAGGCCTCGACGTAGTGGGGCTGGAGCCGGCGGGCTTCGGCGCGCTCCATGTCCTCGCGGATCCTGCGCACCTGGGTCGTGTCCATCGACTCGCGCACGAGGGCGGACTCCTCGAGCAGGTCTTGCACCTGTCCACGGTCGAAGGCGTCGCTCACAACACGGGTCAGTCGTGCCTGGACATCAGGCTGCTCGCCGTAGCGCACGGCTTCAAGCAGAAGGTCGCGCAGCGGCTTGCCTTCGAACTGCAGCTTCCCGAGGACATCGAACACCTGCCCGCCGAGGGCCTGGCGGGCGTCTTCCAGCTTCTTCAGCAGCGTGTGGTAGACATCACCCTCGCGCGTCTCCTCCGCGATCAGGTTCCAGAGGTGGCAAACCTTCGCCTGTCCGATACGGTGGATACGCCCGAAGCGCTGCTCGATGCGGTTCGGGTTCCAGGGCAGATCGTAGTTCACCATCAGGTGGGCGCGCTGCAGGTTGATGCCCTCGGAGGCGGCGTCCGTGGCGATGAGGACCTGCACCTGCGGGTCGTACCGGAAGGACTCCTGGATGGTGCGTCGGTCATCGCGACCGATGCCTCCGTGGATCACCTTGACGGCTTCCTCCCGCCCGAGGAGCGTGGTGATGCGGTTCTCCAGATAGTTGAGGGTGTCCTTGTGCTCCGTGAAGACGACGAGCTTCTGGTCGGGGGACGGGATGAAGCCATCGTCCGACTGGCCGGCGCCAGCAACGCCGTTACCGGCTGCGGGGGACGAGGCGAACAGTCGGCTCAGGAGGGTGGCCAACTCCTGCCACTTCCGGTCTTCGCCACCCCGCCGCACGCCCTGCGCCAGCCCTTCCAGGCGCTGGAGAATGGCGATCTCTGTTTCGAGCTCGCCGATGGTACGTGCGGCGGTCGCGCGGTCGAGGATTTCTTCCTCGGCAGCGTCGCTCTCATCCCCCGGGGCGTCCTCAATATCTTCGATGTCCTCGTCATCCAGCCACCCAAAGTTCCCGCTCAGGGCCGTCTCGACCTGCCCACCGCGCTGAAGGACCTGCAGCTCTCGAAGGCGGCTCTGCAGGCGCTCCTTCCGCCTTCGCAGCGACTGGTAGATGGCCTCCGGCGAGGAGGCGAGCCGCCGCTGGAGGATGGTGAGCGCAAAGCCGACGGTTCCCGCCCGCTTGTCGTTTTGGAGCGCCTCCGCCCGGTTGAACTCCTCGCGGACGTACTCGGTAACTTCTCGATAGAGGTGCGCTTCGCCGTCGGAGAGCTTGTAGGGAACGGCGTAGGCGCGACGCTCTGGGAATAGCGGGGTCGCATCGAACTTGAACAGCCTCTCCTTCACCATCCGGCGCATCAGGTCGGAGGCGTCGACGGTGTGTACGCCGTCCCGGAAGCGGCCCTCGAAGCGATCGCCGTCGAGCAGCGCCAGGAAAAGCTGGAAGTCTTCCTCCTTGCCGTTGTGGGGAGTGGCGGTCAGCAGCAGGAAGTGGCGGGTCTGCTCAGACAGGAGCTGACCGAGCCGATATCGCTTCGTGTACTTGATCTCTCCCCCAAAATACGAGGCCGACATCTTGTGCGCCTCGTCACAGATGACCAGGTCCCATCCCGCCTCTGGCACGCGAAGGAGGTTCTGCACGTCCTCGTCGCGGGCGAGCTTGTCCAGGCGCGCGATGGCGAGCGGCGTCTCCATGAACCAGTTGCCGGAACTGGCGGCCTCAAGGTTGTCGTTTGTCATGATGTCGAAGGTCAGCTGGAAGCGGCTGGAGAGTTCGTCCTGCCACTGCTCGGCAAGGCTGCCCGGGCAGACAACCAGGCAGCGTTCGAGGTCGCCACGGGCGATGAGCTCCTTGATCAGGAGCCCTGCCATGATCGTCTTGCCGGCGCCGGGGTCGTCGGCCAGCAGGAATCGCAGAGGCTGCCGTGTCAACATGGAGTCGTAGACAGCGGTTATCTGGTGGGGAAGCGGGTCCACCATCGATGTGTGGACCGCCAGGACAGGGTCGTACAGGTGTGCAAGGCTGATCCGCTGAGCCTCGGAGACGAGCCGGAACAGCCGGCCGTCGCCATCAAAGGACCAGGGAAGGCCCTGTTCGACGATATCCAGGCTTCCTTCGCTGTCGCGGTAGAGCAACTGCGTGTCGACAAGGCCGGTACTGGGGACCTTGTAGGTCAGCTCAACAGCCGAGTCTCCAAACCACTTGACGCTCACCACTTCCACGGACCCATCCGGCGTCACACCGCGGACGACGGTTCCGAGGGTCAGGCTCTCAAGTCGTGCCATGCGTGCTCCTGGGCGCGCCAAGTCTGCCAGAGTATGGGGATAGTCGCGCCGACAGGAGCCGGACAGTCGAGTGGGCTTGCTGCGCGCCATGGCCAGCAGGACCTAGACGGTGACTGGCCTGTGCACCGCTGCTCTGAGCAGCGGTGCATCTTCGCCCTCCGCAGGTTCGCGGGCTTCGATTGTTGGGACGCTCACTGAGTGCTTGCCACTCGTTGACGGTGCTCTTCCTGTCACGCTACGGTCGCGATCCCGGTCGGACCTCGTCCGGCTGGGCAGGTCCGTCTCGCATGAGTTCAAGGAAACCCGAGATTCAAGCGTTCAATTTGCTCGATGAGTTGGCAACTTTCGGTCTCTCCCAAGGACTGCGGCTCAACGACCCCCAAACAGTGGAGAGATTCTCGACGTCGATGTCTGAGTCTCTGGACATGACCCTCTCCAACCGGGCAGCGCTCTATGGGCGCAGAACAGAGGCGATGTTTGAAGCCATGCTCATCAGCCTGGGAGCCCACCGGCTCCTCAAGGCGGAGGACACGGGTCTAGTTCACCCCGAGGCTCCCTTCAAGGTTCCCGACTATCGTGTCGTGCTATTGGATGGGACGCAGTGGCTCGTCGAAGTCAAGAACGTCTACATCAAGGAACCGTTCCAACAAGAGCGGTTGCTGCTAAAACGGGGCTACCACAAAAAGCTTGAAAACTATGCCTCCGCCACAGGCGGTCAACTCAAGCTGGCGGTATTTTGGGCTAGATGGAGCATATGGACGCTGGTATCCCCTTCGAAGCTCACCGATGAGAGCGGCGACCTTACCCTCGACATCAAAACTGGCATGCGTTTCAACGAACTAGGAGCGCTTGGGGACCTCCACATTGGCACTACACCACCACTCCGCCTCCGACTGGACGCCGACCCTGAGGCCCCCAGTACCCTCACCGAAGATGGTCACGCAGAGTTCACGATTGGAGGGGCAGGGCTTTACTGTAATCAGAACGAAATTGAGGACCAAGAGGAGCAACAGCTTGCCTGGAGCTTCATAAGGTACGGCGACTGGCACGAAGTCGGTCCGATGGCCATCCTTGACGGGCAACGGCTCATCGGAATCGAGTTCGCATGGGAGCCCGAGGAGAGAACGAACCAAGGGTTCGAGATGATCGGCAGCCTGAGCCGCATCTTCTCTCGGTACTACGCCCAACGGACTCTGGATGGCGGAGAAGTGGTCCAAATTCATGCACCGTCGCGTCCCGGATGGTTCAAGTCGCTGCTCAGCGATGACTACAAGGGGAAAGCAATGCCGCTCTGGCAGCTTAGGCAGCATCCGGACACATGAAGCGGCAGACCGCTTCGCTCCTGCCTAGCACTGATGGAGGCTAATGGTCAGCTTCGATCTCCACTTGCTCGGCTGGCGCGACTTCCAGCAGCTCTGTCACACCGTCACCCGGGAGGTGCTGGGTCAGACCGTTGTCAGCTTCCTTGACTCTAACGACGCTGGGCGTGACGGCGCCTTCTTCGGAAGATGGAGGCCTTCAGACGGCGAGTCCTATGAGGGCAACTTTGTCATCCAAGCCAAGCACACAGCGCTGCCAAACAAGTCTCTCACGCTCTCGCTGATAGCCGACGAACTCGAAAAAGCAGAACGTCTAGTGGAAAGCGGCCTCTGCGACGTTTATGTGCTGATGAGCAACGCGAAGCTGACGGGGGAGTCAGAGCGGAAGATTCGAGATGCGTTCATCTCGCGCGGGGTGAAACAGGTTCTGATCCTTGGGGACTCCTGGTTCAACCAGACCATCAGCGAGAGTGGCAGATTGCGCATGCTGGTCCCTCGGCTGTACGGGCTTGGTGACTTGACCCAGATACTCGACGAGCGAGCATACGGGCAGGCTGCCGCGGTGCTTGACAGCATGCGGACTGATCTCGCCAAGTTGGTCCGGACCGAGACTTACGAGCGCGCCGCCCAGGCGCTCGATGAACACGGGTTTGTTCTCCTGTCCGGCGCACCGATGACTGGGAAGACCACAATTGCGGCCGAACTCGCGCTGGCTGCAGCCGACCACTTCCAGACTAGGGTTGTAGCACTACAGGACGCTGCGGAACTTCCAGAACGCTGGAATCCCAACGAGAACCAGTTTTTCTGGCTGGACGACGCGTTCGGAGCCACTCAACTGAACCAATATTTGGCGTCGTCGTGGCAGCGAGTAACGCCTCGCGTCAAGGCGGCAATCGACTCTGGCAGCAAGTTCGTGCTAACGACCCGGGACTATGTGCTGCGGTCAGCGTGGCCTCACCTCAAGCCGGGGGCGTTCCCGCTTCTGGAAGGAGCTCGCGTCGTCGTAGACGTGGCCGACCTGACCCCCCGAGAGCGCCAGCAGATTCTCTACAACCATTTGAAGCACGGACGACAAGACACACAGTTTCTAACTCAGCTCCAGCCGCACCTTGATGGCCTAGCATCACACGCCGGCTTCAGACCGGAGTTGGCCCGGCGGCTAGCCGAGCCAACCTTTACGGCCAGCATGGGACAGCCGACAGCGCCTAAGCTCGAACGGTTCTTCGAACAGCCGCTTGAGATGCTGGAGGCGATCTTTCGGGGTCTGGACACCGACAGCCAAGCAGCACTCGGATTGCTCTTCCTTAGCCAAGGGTGGCTGTCGAGCCCCATCAAGCCAGACGATCGGGGAGCAGAGCTTATGAGCCGGCTCGGTGCCTCACTGGGCGGCGTAACCCGCGCGCTTGGCGCACTTAGCGGCTCTCTGGTCACCGTAGTGACCCGGGACTCCGACCAGGGCTATGAGTTCGCGCATCCGACGATGGCTGATGCGTACGCCAGGCTGCTGCGAGAACCCGAGTTCCTCCACCTTCTCATCGGCGGATTCACGATCGACGCGCTCCTTAACCAGACGACCTGCGGCGACATGGGCGTTGAGAACGCGCTTGTAATCCCGCAACACCTCTGGCCCGTTGTCATGGAACGGCTAGGCGAGCCCGATCGTGGCCCCCAAGCATGGCGACGACGCGTCAGGCGGGAGCACTATCTGGCTTATCAATGTGTCGCGGACTTTCAACTCGCCTACTTCGAGCGTTGTCCTGACCTGCTTGACTCCCTAGCCGAGCCTGGGTTGATGTTGGAGAGCGATCCGCACAATGCTTTCGTTGCTACACTCCACCGCAATGGCGTACTACCCGAGGCCGCACGACGGCGATTCGCCAGCAGGTTGATTGAGTTCTGCATTGAAGGCACTGACCCTGCGGTGCTTTGGGCGAGCACGCTCCGCGCCCTCCTCAACGACGACGAGGAGAGGGTGTTATTGCACCGCCTCCGGGAGGAGGTCATTTCGGACCCTCGCAACGTCGTGAAAGAGTTCACAAGCCAGCACAGCGACAGTGAGGATCCGGAGGACTTTAGCTTCCCCCTTGACCAACTAGCTGATGCGTTGGAAAGGGAACTGCCCGGGAACGTCGATGCATCCGCTGCGGCTGCGCGCATGCGCGACTTGCGAATGGAGTGGGTCGCAAGCCACAAGCCACATCGTCCCGCCGACGCGACTCCTACAGAAACCTACAAGGCAGAACCTAGTATCTCTGTTCCCGTCTCGACGGAACGGAGTGTCTTTGATGATCTCGTTCCCTCGTAGCGAAGGGCGAGACGACTCTCGTATCGGAGGATTCCTAGGGGACGGGGCCACCTGCACGTTGTGAGCGATGCTAGTGCAGACATGTCCGAGCCGATTTCGTCATGAACGCCCAGGGCTGGGCCAACTGCCGGCGAGGGTCGCCCAACCTCCCACGGCCCGGGTGCCTACCTCCACCACAGCCCCAGCGTCAGAAGCCGGCGCACCCAGCGCCACAGCACCGCCCGGTTGCGCTCGACCCTTAGGTCCTCCAGCGACTGCTTCCGCCGCCAGACCTCGTCGCGCCGGTCGGCGCGGTCCCAGGGATAGACCGCTGGAGGTAGGGTCAGCTCGTGGTCACCGACCAGCCTGATCTCCAACTCCAACATCCGCTGGCGAGCATCGAGCTTGTCCAACCGACGCCTCGCCTCATCCAGCATCCTCCGCGCCCCTCGCCACTCGGTGATGGCCGGCATAGCCTCACCGTAGATGAGCTCTTCGCCTTCCTCCGGCTCAACGGTCACCAGCTGGGGGTAGGGCCGCCTGGGCAGCCTCACTTGTGACGGCTCCCGCATCCCTTCCATCGCACCCTTCACGGTCGGAGTGGTCTCGTCTCCCGACCCGTTCACAGCCACCTGTCGCGCCTCGGCCCTGTCAAGCCTTCGCTCCCACTGTCCCAGCGTCTGAGCCTGGTCCTTCTGCAGCGCCCCGACGACCGCAGCCATGGTCTCGACCCGGGTCTGCAGTTGCGCCACGCTGGCCTCCAGAAGCTCCACACGCTGGTCCAGCCCATCCGCCTGGTCTGGCTCCACCACCGTCGTCACCGAGCCCCGGACCTCCCGCAGGTGCCGTTCCAGCGCGTCCGCCATGCGACCCGTCAGCCGTCCCGACTCGACCGCCCTCGCCAGCGTGCGGAAGCTGACGCCCAGCGCCTCCGCCGCCTTCACCTTGCCCCTGGTCTCGGCGACCTCTCGCAGCAACGCCACCAGCCGCTCGTGTCGAAGCTGCTCAGGGCTCTTGCTCTCGCCTGGGGGAGGGTTCTCCTTACCGTTGACCTGTCCGGTTCCCTCTCGGGTTTCCGCGGGGATTCCGCCCTTCTCAGGCCCGCCATTCCGATTGCCTTTTGTCAATTCTCGCCTCGGCATAGGTCAATCTCGCGTGGAAGCCGCTCCGGAACCGAATTGCTTACTGAATACGTCCGGTAGGGGTCGTTTTCCCCTGTACCGACGGGGTTTCTCGCCTCGATTGCCTTTCTGCAATCCCCTTCTTTTCTCTGTACACGCCCATGACATCAGATCCGCCTCGGCAAAGTCAGGCCTTTTAAGGGGGCACGTCCACGAGCCCCCTCAGAAGCCATTACCAGAAGCCCCCCGGTTCCCCACACTCGATCGTCCGCGCCCGTCCCTGTGAGCGAGCTCTGGTCCTCCTGTCAGAGCCGCCCGTGATGGCGCCGGGAAGGCGCGGGACAACCGATAGAGAAAGGAACCACACCATGCGATTCAATCCTCTGCACCTGCTCTCCCGCAGGCCCGAACCCCAACCTCCCGTCCTCCTCGAGGTGACGCCCCCGCGCAGCGGCGAGCGCACTCTCCTCGGGGTCGAGAACCTGCTCGCGGCGATCGCCGTCCCCGAGCCCTTCACCCTCGAGCTGGCGGGTGACGCCGACGGCGTCACCCTCATGGCCCGCTGCCTCGACCAGCAGGCCGTGCGCGGCCAGCTCACCGCCCACTACCCCCAGGCCGTCGTCGACGACGTGCCCGATGCGGAGGATCCGCTGCGACTGCGCGAGGGGGAGCAGGCGTGGTCGCTGACGCTTCGCTCAAGCGGCCCCGATTACGTGCCCCTGCGCACCTACCGCGACGACGACCTCCTCGATCCCGGCTCCGATCCCCTCATCGCCCTCCTCGGCGCGCTCTCCGCTCCCAGGGAGGGCGAGCGCGTCGTGGCCCAGATGCGGATGCAGTCGCTCGGACCGGGCTGGGCGCAGGGATACGCGGCGAAGGCCTTCGAGCCGCCGATCCCCCTCCAGCAGCAGCCGGCCGCACCAGTCAGCCAGGAGCGCCAACACGCGAACGGCGGCATGGCGGCGGCCTTCCTCGCGGTGGCCGTGCTCGGCGCCGTGCAGGGCTACCGCTGGGTGCAGGCGGGCGAGCTCTGGAAGACGGTGCTGGCGGGACTGGGCATCGTCGCCGTCCTCGGCGTCGTGGGCTGGGCGAAGGCGCGCTGGCAGCGCAACCGCAACCGCATCCACGACCCCGCCCTCATCAAGGAGAAGGTCTCACAGCGGGCCTTCGAGGCCGAGATCCAGGTGACCGCCATCCTTCCCGAGGGGGATGGCAAGGCGGCCCGCAAGCGGGCGCGGGAGCTGCTCAAGCGGGTGGCCACCGCCTACCGCCACTTCGACCATCCCCTGGGGGCGCGCTTCGACGTGAGCCGCGTGCGGTCCGTTCTCCCTGACCCGGAGCGGCTGCATCCCTCCGGTGGGGGATTCCTCGGCGGCCGCAGCGTCCTCGGCGCGCGCGAGGCGGCTTGCCTCTGGCACCCGCCGGGCGCCAAGGACGAGACGCACCTCGTTGGGCGCTCGGGGGCGAAGGTGCTCCTTCCCTCCCCGCGGGACGTGCGCGACGGCGCCCTCGTGGGCGAGACGACGGCGGGCAGGCCCCAGCCGGTCCACTTCGCCGGCGACCTGCTCCGCCGGCACCACCTCTACGTGGCCCGCACGCGCATGGGCAAGTCCACCCTCATGCGCCACCTCATCATCCACAAGCTGCTGGAGAAGGCGGCGGGGCGAGACGGCGACGCCATCATCGTCGTCGACCCGCACGCCGATCTCGCGGCAGATCTCCTCGGGCACGTGCCCGAGTCCCTCATCGACCAGGTACGGCTCGTCGACCTCGGCGCGGAGGGGGGCCTTCCCGGTGTCAACCTCCTCGACACGCGCATCTTCAGCGACCGCGACCGCACGGCCGACTCGGTCGTGCGCGTCGCCAGGGGGCTGTGGGAGCAGTGGGGACCGCGCATGCAGTCCATCCTCGAGCAGACGGTCAAGACCCTGCACGAGGCCAACGCCCACCCGTCCACCGCGGCGGACGAGCAGCACACCATCCTCGACGGGCTGCGCCTGCTCTCGGACAAGAAGTTTCGGGAAGGGGTCCTGGAGAAGGTCTCCGACCCGTACCTGCTGGAGTGGTGGGCGCGGACCTTCTCCAGCTGGAGGCGCGAGTACCGCTCGGAGGCGTTTGCGCCCGTGCAGACGCGCCTCTCCTACTACGCCTCCTCGAAGGTGGCGCGGGCCGTTCTCGGACAGCCCCGCTCCACCATCGACCTGCGGCAGGTGATCCGCGACGGGGGCATCCTCTTCGTCTCAACCGCCCAGGGCACGGCGGGGAAGGACGTGGCCGCGCTCGTGGGCGCGTCGCTCCTGAACCTCGTCGACTCGGTCATCCGCGAGCAGGAGAGCCTGCCACTGGCGGAGCGCCGGGGAGCGCTCGTCGTGGTGGACGAGATGCAGTCCATGCCGGGCGTCGACTACGAGTCGATGCTCTCGGAGCTGGGCAAGTACGGGGCCTCCTTCGTGCTCGCCACGCAGAGTCTTGCCAAGCTCGCCGACCTCTCGCCCTCCATGCAGTCCACCCTCCTCGCGAACGTGGGCTGCCTCGCCATCTTCCAGGCGGCGGGGGCCGACGCCCAGGAGCTCGTGCTGGAGCTGGGACGCGACCGCGTCACCCTGGAGGACATCGTCTCCCTCCCCGTGCACCACGCCTACGTGCGCGCCACCGTGAACGGGGAACGCGTGCCCGTCTTCTCCATCAAGGTGCGGGAGCCGGAAGAGGGTGATCCGGACACGGCCGCTCGCATCCGCGCTCAGTCGGCCTCCTACGTCGTCTCGCCGGACGTGCTGGCGGCGCAGGAGGCGGAGGGGCGCAGGCGCGTGGAGGAGTACCGGGCGAGCCTCGAAGCGCTCCGCAAGGGGGAGGAGCCGGGTCCCGAGAAGGCCTCCGACGAGGGGCGCGACCATCCGCGGGAAGCGCCGAGGGACCGGAAGCGGAAGAGGCGCAGGCGCCCGCGGGAGGAAACGCCCGCGGAGGGTGACGAGTGAACCTGCAGAAGGACCTCCTACGGCTGCTCGCCACCACGCCCCTCGCCGACCGGCTGGAGATGGTTTCCCTCTCCGGCTGGTCGCGGGGGGCGGTCTACAAGGCGGTTGCGGCGCTGAAGGCCCAGGGCCTGGTGGAGTCGGTGCCCCACGCTTCGGAGCTGGTCGTTCCCACGCGGCGCTACTGCCTCAGCGCCGGGGGCGTCCGGTACCTAGCGCGGGAGGAAGGGGTGGGCGTGGATGATCTGCTCCGCGCGAGGCCCGTCTCGCGGCGCTGGCGGCGCAGCCTCCTCGAGCGCCTCGACGCCGTCGCCGTCATCTACCGCCTCGCCTCCGCGCTCGCCGGCGTCTCCTTCCCGCTCCGCCTCCGCTGGTACCGGGCCATGCCCATGGACGCCGCTGTCGCCCTGCCCGACGGACGCACGCTTGCGGTCGTCCGCCAGGGCCTGACGTCGGATCGCACGGGCTTCGGCAAGCGCATCTGGCGGCTGCGCGAGGGGCCGCAACCGGCCGCCGCCCTCCTGCTCATGCCCGACGAGGTGCGCCTGCGCCACGCCCGCGGGCTGCTCGCCGGAGCGCCGTTCATCAGCTTCCTCGCCCTGGAGCGGGACGTGGCCGCGTCGGGGTCCCGCGCCCGCATCTGGCGGACCACGTCGAGCGCGACGCCCCTGGGGCTGGGTGAGGCGCTCTCCTACGTGCGTCCGGGTGGGGCGTGGCCGGTGGAGCAGCCGCTGGCGCGGCGCTCGCTGCCCGGGCCGCTTCCGGCGGGGGATGGGGCGGAGAGGGACGAGCGCATGCTGCCTGCCCTGCTCAAGCCCATTGAGAAGCGCGCCCTCGACCTGGTCTCCGACTGGCCCTGGATCACGCCGCCCCACCTGGGCGCCCTCCTCGGGGTGGGCCGCTCGCGGCTGTCGGAGGTGCTGCAGCGGCTCGGGGAGCTGGGGCTCGTCCTTGATAGGACGGTGGAAGGGAGCCGCCGTGTTGCTGTCACAGACCGCGGGCTGGCCCTGCTCGCCCACCGCGACCGCACTTCCCTGGGGGTGGCGAGGAGGCGATGGAGCGTGGCGCCGCTCGACCCGGACGCGCCCCTCGGCTGGCGCAACGTCTCGGGCAGGAGCAGCCGCCAGCTCCTCCGCACCATCGACCACACGGACGCCGTCCACGGCTTCCTCGCAGCGCTGGCGACCCAGGCCCGCGAGCGGTCAGTGGAGGTGGTGCAGCTCGACCCGCCCCGAAGGGCGTCGCGGTACTTCCGGCACGACCACCGCCTCCACTCCGTCCAGCCTGACGCCTTCGGGATCCTGCGCCGCGAGGGCGAGGCGTGGCCGTTCTTCCTCGAGTGGGAGCGCCGCGCCGTGCGGCCGGTCACGATGGCCGCCCGCCTCGCCCCCTACCTGCGCTACTACGCCTCCCGCCGGCCCACGGACGACCACGGAACGCAGCCGGTTGTGCTGGTCGTCTTCGACGACGAACTGGCGGCGAACCACTTCCTGCGGATAGCGCGCAGGGAGTTGGAGCGGCACGGGGTCAAGTTGCCCCTATGTATCTCGTACAGGCATTTGCTGGAGTGGGAGGGGCCGTTGGGACGAGGTTGGTTGGACAGCGATGGCAGGCCCACGGCCTCCACACGCGCGGTCACCTGACCGAGACCCGCCCGCGCAAGAAAGGAATTCTTCCCTCTTTGCCTCCTCGGCGGTGCTCCCAGCCTTCTGCGGTGGGCAATCTTCGACCAAGCCATGGACGCCGGCAAGATTCCTAAGGGCCGTTCTGCTGTCCGGAACCCGCCAATTGGCCTTCTCTTCACCGTGGACTATGCTGCCCCGCCACGGAGGATTTCCAAATCGTGCCTAATATTGCCCTTAGCTTCTTACCATCGCTCCAGCACTGGCAAGAGGCCGGGAAGTGGCTGCTCTGGGGTTGCGTATTCGGCCTCGCACCAGTGTGGCTCAGTTGCATTCTCTTTCCGCTCCTGGGCCAGGGCGACGAGATTCTGTCGCTCATTGACCGCGGCCAACTTGCGCTGTACGCGGCCGCCATGGCTGGCACGGCTGGATATCTCGCGTCAACCGACCGAGACCCGCCCGGGATGAAATTGCGTTCCACAATCCTGTTGGTTGCCTTCATCACCGTTGTCATCGCCGTCGCCATTTACGTCACCACGCAGACCGTCGACGTGCTGTCAGGGCCACAACAGTCCCCTCCTAATATATCTCCAGCAATTGTTGTGGCATTCTCCGCCGCGGTGTATGTCGCTTCTCTGATCGTCGCGTTCCTCGCGACCCTCATCGACAGCGAACGTCTCGACAATCAGTACCAAGACATCCAAGGCAGGCACGGTGAGGACCTCTTGGAAGACTTCGCGAGGCTGGGAAAGTGACAGATCCAAACGCCTGGATCAGCTTCTCGTGCGTCGAAGTCCAGCAACCCCTCGGAACGTTCTACGTCGGGGTGCTCGATCACGATGACTTGCTGGCAATCTCGTATGCGGACGTCCGAAGAATCGACGAGCGGGATATCGAAAAGTATCTCGGTATACAGAGGCCTCTAGACAGAAAACGCGTCGCCGAGTTGCAGAGCTACGTCAAGACAATAGACGCCGCGTTTCCCGGCAATATCTTGCTTGCGATACCGTCAAGTGACTCTAGATATTTCCCAGAAGAAGCGCGGATGGAAGTTAGAAGGGACGAAGCCGTGGCCAAGATCATCGACGGTCAACACCGTATTGCTGGCCTGAGGGCCTCTGAAGGCATCTTCCAGAGCGTCGTCGCATTTTTTGTGGATATGGACATAGAAGACCAAGCTAATATGTTCGCGACAATCAACCTCAAACAGACCAAAGTCAACCGATCACTTGCCTATGACTTGTTCGAATTCGCGAAGGCCAGAAGTCCCCAGAAAACTGCTCACAATATTGCGCGGCTGCTAAATTTCGAAAAAGGAAGTCCACTGTTGGGAAGGATAAAGCTATTAGGAGTAGCCTCGGCACCGAGAAGCGGAGAAACGCTAACTCAGGCCCTGGTCGTCGAAGAAACTATGCGCTTTATTACGACGGACCCGATGAAGGATCGCGACGATCTTCGCAGGGGCCTTAAACTTGAACCGGTCGAGAGTGGTGAGATGAAGAGGCTTCCCTTCCGAAACTTGTTCATTGCGGAGAGCGACGCTGTAATCGCGAGGAACATTTGGAACTTCTTTGATGCCGTCGACGGCAGATGGCCTAACTCATGGCGGAATGTGGAGCCAGGATTCATATTGAATCGGACAACGGGATTTACGGCCTTGATGCGGTTCTTAGGCGTGTTGCACGGAGAATGGGGAGCGGAAGGGGTGGTGGAGAGCCAGCGGTACAGGGAAGTTCTTGACAGGGTAGAAATCAGTGAGGAGGAGTTTAACCGCGACGAATTCTTGCCCGGCACGTCAGGGATCAACCGGCTGCTCCGAAGATTGAGTGCAGCGTTAGGTTAGGGTCGGCTAGCACCGCGGTGAGAGAGTGTTGGCGATTGCTGGGAGCCAAATCCGTTCCCTTCGTCGATGTCTCGCTCAATGTAGGCCGTCTCCGCCAAGGTGATGGCCACCTCCAAATCTCTGTTGGACGCGTCCCCTTCAGGGTGCATGAGCACCTCCCGCAGTCCCACGCTTTCCGCGACCTTCAGCAACCGATAGAGGTAGTGCCAGGAGGGGACGACGCCCCGCCGCCACTCGCGGACTCGGTGGGGGCTAACCCCGACGAGCCGGCTCAGCGGGCGTGGACCGAGACCACTGGCCTGCATGAACTGGTCCAGCCGCACCCCGAAGTCCTTGGGGAGCCCATCGCCGACTGGCTCGTAGGTCTGCTTCTGAACCGACACGGTGCTAAGCCGCCCGATCGCCCGGAGAGTGGAAGGGTGGAACATCGTCAGGGCCGGTCACCAACTCCCAAACGACTGCCGCCCGTGGCCTTCCCCTGGGGTACAGCAGCCTGTCGTGAGCGCCGGGGATGCGTTCCGCCAGAAGGACGATCGCGAGCATTGCGCCACCGCTGGGCACGACACCGTCGGTTCGCCAGCGGTATACCTGCCGTGCGTCCGTGCCCAGGCATATGGCCAGCGTGTTGTCGGAGTACCCGGTGACCCCCTTGAGCCACTCCAGCCACGCCGGCACGTTCCTGACCGGGATAGTCCCGCCTACGCGGAGGTGATGGGGAGGGAACGTGTCGCTACTCACGAGGTGACTCCAGGATGAAGAGCTCGTCGAAGTCGGTGACGCCCAGCGCTGCCCGCAGGCGCCGCCTGACACCCGGCGAGGGTGAGCGCTTGCCGTTCATCAGGAACGAGATGTGGCCCGGGCTGATGCCCGCCGCACGGGCCAGCTCGTTCTGCGTCATGTCGCGCCGGCTGAGGTGCTCCCACACCGCCTGCGGATTGAGCCTCACGCGCGGCCGGGACGTTCGTCGCCGCCTCATGCCGCGTCGTCCTCTCTGGGCCGCTCGCCTTCTGCGGTCGGGCGGCCGTTGACCAGCGGATCTTCCGGTTCCTGGGCGGCTCTACCTGCGTACTTCTCGGGGTGGGCGTGGTAGTGCTGGACGATGATGCGGGCGAGGATGCGCAGACCCTCGAGGCGCATCCGCTCCTGTTCGTCGCTCAGCCGTTGCCGTGTACTCATAATCGACTCCCGCGGGCGCACACCCCCGCGAGATCGGGGTGGCTGGCGCACCCGCTTGTGTTGTAGACTCTGCTCTCGACTGGAACATACGTTCGTGGAACCCTAGCGGCCCCTTGAGCCTCCGGCAATCCCCCTGCAGGGGGATGTTTCCTCGGCCTTGACCGAGTTGCCCCACCATGCTTAGCAGCCGCCTGCGCCTCCGACAATCCCTTCCAGGGGTGGTTGGGGCGAAATTTGAAAAATCGTTCACTCCAGTTTCACAAAACCCTAACTACCTTGCGCTGAACCGGGCTGGAGCCCGCTACGCTGAATGACAACCGATGAGGAGAACCACCCCATGACCGACCGGACCGACCCCACGCCCGCCGCCCTCTACGCCCGCGTCTCCAGCGACCGCCAGGACGTCGACCTCTCCGTTTCCGCCCAGCTTCGGGCGTTGCGTGACTACGCAGAGAAGAACGGCTACCTGGTCGTTCGCGAGTACGTCGACGAGGCGGAGAGCGGCCGCATCGCCGACCGGCCCCAGTTCCGCAAGATGCTGGACGAGGCCAGCGCCGAGGGCGCGCCCTTCGAGGAGATCCTCGTCTGGAAGTTCTCCCGCTTCACGCGCAAGCGCGAGCACGCCGTCGCCTTCAAGTCGATGCTCCGCCGGCGCGGCGTCCGCGTCGTCTCCATCACCGAGCACGCCGACGACTCCCCCACGGGCAAGCTCATGGAGGCGATCATCGAGAGCGTCGACGAGTTCTACAGCGAGAATCTTGCCCAGGAAGTTGTCCGGGGAATGCGCGAGGCGGCATCCCGCGGGTTCTGGGTCTCGCCCCACATCCCCTACGGCTATCGCCGCGTCCACGTCCAGGATGGCGCCAAGCAGCGTCCGCGCCTGGACCTCGACCCGCCCGCCGACGCGATCGTGCGCCGCATCTTCCAGATGGCTTGCCGGGGCAAGAGCGTCCTCGACATCGTCGGCGTCCTCAACGACGAGGGCGTTCCCACCATGCGCGGCGGGCGCTGGTCGAAGAACACCGTCCACGGCATGCTCACCAACGAGGCCTACACGGGCACCCTCGTCTGGGGCGTCAGGACCAAGGACAAGGCCCCGCCCGTGCGCGTCGAGGACGCCTTCCCCGCGATCGTCACGAGGGACGAGTTCGAGCGCGCGAACAAGCTCCTGCAGTCGCGCGCCCCGAGGGTCGTCCACCCGCGGCGCGCCTCCAGCCCCTACCTCCTCAGCGGCCTGGCCAGATGCGAGAGCTGTGGTCGGGCGCTCACGGCCGCCGAGGCCAAGAGCGGCCGCTACACCTATTACGTCTGCCAGTCCCTCATCAAGCGGGGCAAGGAGGCCTGTGACACGCCGAGGCTCAACGCGAAGCGCTTCGAGGAGACCATCATCAGCCAGATACGCGACCACATCCTCACGGAGTCCAACATCCGCGACCTCGTGCGCATGCTGGACGAGGAGATGGACGGCGTCGCCGCTGAGCAGCGGGAGCGGCTCGAGAGCCTCGAGCTGGAGCTGGCCGAGGAGCGCAAGAAGATGGAGCGCATCTGGCGCTTCGTCGAGAGCACGGACCTCGACTTCGCCGACGCCTCCGATCGCATCAAGCAGCACCGCGACCGCCAGCAGCAACTGGAGGTCGCCGCCGAGGAGGCAAGGGCTGTGCTGGCGGAGCGCCGCGAGCTGCTCGACAGGGCGGACACCATCGCCATCTTCGCCCAGGACATGGGCGAGTTCCTGCGCACGAGCGAGATCACCGAGACCCGGGCCTTCGTGCGCTCGTTCGTGAAGCAGGTGCTGGTCGGTCCCGGGCAGGCTGTCATCCACTACACGCTGCCCACACCGGAGGACAGCCCCATCGGGGGCGCGGACGCCGCCGAGGTGGCGTTGGCAGGTGGAGTTATGAGTACCAGACTTAGTGGTAGCGCGTGCGGGATTCGAACCCGCGATCTCCGCCTTGAAAGGGCGGTGTCCTAGGCCTCTAGACGAACGCGCCTACCGGACTAGCAGTATAGCGCCGGGTGCGCTTTCGTCGGCTTGCGGAGGGCTTCAGGCGAGGCGGTTGCCGCTGCGGTACCGGTCCGGGTCGTCACGACGGTCCTCGCGCTCCCGCGCCCAGCGCGCGTTGCGCTGACGCATCACCTTCAACACCGTCTGAATGAGGGGGCCGCGCTCCTTCCAGACATCGGCCGCCAGCGCCTTCGCGGCATCGAGCTCCTCCGGGTCGTGAACGTAGACGTGATCGGGTTCGATGACCTCGACCGGACAGGCGTCGACGCAGAGGTTGCAGTCGATGCAGCCGGACGGCTCGATCGTGTGCTGGAGGTCGGGCGTGTCGTAGTAGCGGATGGTGTCGGTTGGGCAGACGTGGCGGCAGTTCCCGCAGTTGATGCAGCCATCGATGATCTTCAGGGCCATGGCCGCTAGTCCTTGCGCGAGCCGCGGCGCGCCTTCTCGGGCATCACCGAGGGCCGGAACTTGGCGCGCGGAGCGAGCTCCCGCAGCAGCTCGTCCTGGTTGCGTTTGCGCGCCCACTCGCGGGCCTTGGCGAGAGCCTGCTCCAGAGCCTCGCCGGCGAGGACGTTGGTGTCGTCGTAGCTGATGCAGTCAACGGGGCAGACGGGCACGCAGGCGTTGCAGTCGATGCACTCCTCGGCATAGATGGTGTGCATGAAGTCGTCGGTATCGAAGTAGTGAATCGTCTCGGTGGGGCACACGCGGCGGCAGTAGCCACAGTTGATGCAGAGCGCCTTGTCGATGACGTAGGTCACTCGTCGTCGTCGCTCCCGCGGATACCGATGACGCCCCCGGCCTCGGTCAGCATCTCCTCGAGATGCATCCGCCACTCGTTCGCGTGGCGGCGCTTCTTCGGGGTATCGGCGAGTTCCTCGATCTGCGCGCGGCCCCACTGGATGTGCTCCTCCTCGTCGATGAGGATGAACTTGAGGATGCGCACGGTGGGGGAATCGACCACCTGGTCGGTGGCGCGCATGTGATAGAGGTAGTGCGTCGCGAGGTGGGGCTTGAGGACGCCGAAGATTCCCATCACGCGCAGGATCGGGTCGTCCTGATCCTGGATTTCCTCCATGAAGGCGCGGAACTCCTCGTTGGGCGGGTCCATCTTGGGGGAGGTCATAAGCGGGTAGGGGCCCTCGGCGCCTTCCGTCATGCGCAGCTCGGGGAGGCGCTTGCCGAGCATGTCGGCGTGCTGTGCGTCCTGGTAGGCAATGGGGCCGAACTCGACCTTGTGGTGCACCTGGGGCTGGGTGGCGATCCACTGCAGGAGGGCGCGCATCATCTCCACTTCCGCATAGCGGTAGTGCATCAGGCGGCGCGCGCATTCGTCCACGGAAAACGCCCCGCCCAGCTTGCGCTGGGGATACCACAGTTCGACCATCGATGACTCGCTTCCCGGCCCTGGGGCCTGGGGTTTCCTACTTCAGCTCTTCGCGGGGGGTGAAGTAGAGGGCGCCCGACTCGCAGAGCTGGCACTGGCTCCACTCACCGCCGGAGAAGACCTCGGCGACCTCTTCCTCGGAGTCCCACATCGTGATCTGCTCGTCCTCGAAGGTGGAGACGTGGCAGTCAGGCTTTTCGCAGACGAGGTCGTGGACGAGCATGGTGGCGGAGTCGCCGCAGTAGCGCTTGAAGTTGAAGGGCGGGCGCCAGCGTTTCGCCATCGTCTCTCCCCGGGCTCCGGCCCCTAGAGCGCGAAGTCCTCGGGCGGGAGCACCTCGTCGCCGGTGTTGAGGGCCATCACCAACTCCTCGAAGGCCTGCTGCGCCTCCATCGCCTCGCGGCGCTTGGCGGCGTCGCCCTCCGTAAGCCGGGGCACCCAGTAGTTCCCGACCTCGACGTGCATCACCTCGTCGGCGTGGTTGAAGTCGAAGGCGGTTTCCCACTGCTTGTCGCCGATGTTGCGGCCCATGTCGATGAGAGAGGTGAAGAGGTTCATGGCCATGCCCTCGCCGCCGCGATGGACGGCGGCCATGCTGTTCACCATGTTCTGCTCGCCGGTCTGGGAGACGCTGCCGTCGTCGGCGCGGTAGCCGTCGGCGAAGTCGCCGAGGGTGACGCCGTGCTCGGGCATCTTCGCCAGCACGATCTCGGCGTGACGGCACTCGTCCCAGGTGAGGCGCGCGTTCACGAGCGCCAGCTCCCAGGGGAGGTCCTCGCCATCCCCGTCCTTCGTGGCCATCACGTAGCGCCGCGAAAACGCCTCGGCGCCCCCGATCTCGCCGTTGTACATCGCGTGCAGCAGGACCCTCCGCGACATCTTCTCGGGATCGCGCAGGAGGATGGAGGCGAGGTCGATGCCGTTCTCGCGCCAGTTCTCCCGCTTGTCCACGGGAAGATAGCGGTGCGGTGGGTCACGCCGGTGGTCGCCGGCGTTCAGGGGACGGTAGAAGGGTCGCTCGGTGGATTCGGTGGCGGACATGGACTCTCCTCCCCGCTTGCGTGGGCTGCTCTGGCTGCGCGGCGCTCCCTCGCGCCAATTGCAAGCGCTCCTAGAGCGCGAATTCCTTCGGCGCGACGACCTCGTCGCCGGTGTTGAGGGCCATGATGAGCTCCTCGAACGCCTGCTGGGCCTGCATCGCCTCGCGGCGCTTGCCATCGTTGCCCTCCGTGAGCCGCGGCACCCAGTAGTTCCCGACCTCGACGTGCATGACCTCATCCGCGTGGTTGAAGTCGAACGCCGTCTCCCAGTCGGGGTCGCCGATGTTGCGGCCCATGTCGATGAGGGCGGTGAAGAGGTTCATGGCCAGGCCCTCGCCGCCGCGATGCACCGAGGCCATGCTGTTGATCATGTCGAGGGCGGCGCCGGGGTTGGAGTTGCCGCTCGAGCTGCTGAGGCTCTCGCCGGCCATGTAGCCATCGACGAAGTCGCCCAGCGTGCAGCCGTTCTTGGCCATTTGCTCGAGGACGATCTCGGTGTGGCGGCACTCGTCCCAGGTCAGCCGCGCGTTGACGAGCGCGAGCTCCCAGGGGAGTTGGTCAACGCCCTCCTTCGTGGCAAGCACGTAACGGCGGCCGAAGGCCTCCGACCCGCCGATTTCGCCGCCGTACATGGAGTGCAGGAGCACCTTCACGGGCAGCTTCTCGGGGTCGCGCAGGAGGATGGAGGGCATGTCGATGCCCTGCTCGCGCCAGTTCGAGCGCTCGCTCACGGGCAGGTAGCGGTGGGGCGGATCACGCCGTATCTGGTCGGGCGCGGGATCCTTGTAGAAGGGTCGCTCCGTCGTCGCCTCTGCCGTCATGGTCGCCTCCTGGATTCCCTGAAGACCCACACCGGGCCATTCTCGGGAATGATAGCGCCTCGCGGCCCCGCTGGTTAACCCACGACCTCGCGCAGGCGATAGATCAGGTCACTGCGATCGCCGCGTCCCACCTGGGTGAAGTTGGCCGACATCGTGGCGTTGTCGTCCAGCACGGGGTCGATGCGGCTCCAGGAGTGGACGACGGTGCGGTGCAGGATGAGCCAGGGGCCACCGTCGCGGCGTTCGAACACATCGACATAACGACCGCCCCAGGTGAAGTCCGTGGCGACGCCGTCATCGCCGGCGGGGATGCGGTGGTAGGCCACGTGGTAGGTCTCGGAGTAGGCCCGGTCGCCGTCGACCTCGATGTGGGAGTTGCCGAGGAAGTGCTCGGTGCACGTGAGGTTCGAGAGGCCGACCATGACGTGCTCGGCGAACTCGAAGGCGTTGCCTTTGAAGGTGCCGTGGTCGTCGTAGGCGTCCGGGTGGTAGGCGGACTTCACGAGGTCGGGATCGAGCAGGTCGATGCCGCGCGAGTAGCGCATCAGGGCATCGCGGATCTCCTGCTTCGCGAGGAGCTCGTCGATCGCGGCCTCGCGGTCGGTCTGGGTTCGGGGTTCGGTTGCGGTCATGGCTGGCCTCCAGACGCAGAAGCGCGACGGCATTCTAGCCCGTGCCCGACCCCGCCATCGGCGGCAGCGCGGGAGGCGTATCCTTCCGACCATGCCCGCGACGAGAGCCCCGGAGACCGCGGCACGCATGGCGGACGCCGCACGCGACTTCCTCGCGTCGCTGGAGCCCGAACAGCGCGAACGCGCCCTGCGACCGCTCCTGGACGACGAGGAGCGGCGCCACTGGAATTACGCGCCGATGAAGCGAGAAGGCCTGCCGCTGCTGGCGATGACGCCGGGGCAGCAGCAGGCGGCGAACCGGCTGGCGGCGACGGGGCTGAGCCGGTCCGGGTACGTGACGGCCGCGGTGGTCATGGGGCTGGAGAACATCCTCGACGCGGTGGAAGCGTGGAGTGGGGGGCGCATAGGGGTGGATGTGGGGTCCGAGCGCTGGCGCGACCCGCAGCTCTACTTCGTGACCATGTTCGGGGACCCCGACGAGGAGACGTGGGGCTGGCGCTTCGAGGGCCACCACGTCTCCATCCACTACACGATCGAGGCGGGCAGCATCATCGCCCCTAACCCGACCTTCCTCGGGGCGAACCCGGCGGAGGCGCCCTTCGGCGGCGCCGGCACCCTCCGGCCGCTCGCCGCCGAGGAGGACCTGGCGCGCGACCTCCTGCACGCCCTCGACGGTGAGCAGCGGGAAGCCGCCCTCATCTCGACGGCCGCTCCGCCCGACATCGTGCAGTCGAACCGGCCGCGCGTGGAGGACGGGGCGCTGCCGGTCCCGACACGCCGCCTGATGGGTCTTCCCGACGACCCGGCCTGGGACGAACGCTGGCGCGCCGAGCGCTCGGGGCTCGGGTTCGGGCCCGAGCAGGAGGAGGCCGTGCGCTACTCCGTGACGCCGAGCGGTCTGGTGGCGGGGGCGCTCATGGGTCCGCAGCGCGAGATGCTGGAGGAGCTCGTGGCGCTCTACGTCGACCGCCTGCCCGACGAGCTCGCGGAAAGCCAGCGGCAGGCGCTGGAGGCCGGTGCGCTCGCCGGCATGCACTTCGCCTGGGCGGGCGGGGCCGAGAAGGGCGAGCCGCACTACTACCGCTTGCAGGGGCCGCGCTTCCTCGTCGAGTACGACTGCACGCAGAACGACGCCAACCACATCCATGCGGTCTGGCGCGACCCTGAGGGCGACTTCGGGGAAGATCTCCTCGCGCGGCACTACGGCGAGCACCACTGAACAACGCCGCCGCCAGCGGGGAGGCTTGAGCTTGCGCTACGTCATCTACGGCGCCGGGGCGATCGGCGGGGTCATTGGGGCGCGGCTGCACCTGACCGGCCACGACGTCGCCCTCATCGCACGGGGCGCCCACCTGGAGGCGCTGCGCCAGGACGGCCTCACGTTCGTCAGCGCCGAGGGGACCGAGACCCTTCCGATTCCGGCGACGGGTTCGCCCGCGGAGCTCGACCTGACCAATGAGGACATCGTCATCCTCGCGATGAAGTCGCAGGACACGGTGGCGGCTCTGGACGCGCTCTTCGCGAGCGCGCCCCCATCGATCACGGTGGTGTCGGCGCAGAACGGGGTCGTCAACGAGCGCATGGCGCTGCGGCGCTTCCCCAACGTGTACGGCCAGCTCGTCATCCTGCCGGGGACGCACCTTGAGCCGGGAACGGTCATCTCCAGCGCGAGCCCCGTCTACGGCGTGCTCGACCTCGGGCGCTACCCACGGGGGACCGACGAATGCGCGGCCGGGATCGCGAGCGACCTGACTGAGGCCGGCTTCAGCGCCGTCGCCTGCGAAGACATCATGCCGTGGAAGTACGCCAAGCTGCTGCGGAACCTGGCCAACTCGACGCAGGCGATCCTGGGGCTGGAGGAGCGGGCCGAAGGCTTGATGGCGCGGGCGCACGAGGAGGCGCTGGCGTGTTTCGAGGCGGCGGGCATCGAGCTCGTGGGCGACGACGAGTTCCGCGAGCGCTTCGAGGTGCTGAACCGCATCTTCTCCGGGAGTCCGGCAGCGCGCGCCGGGAACTCCTCCTGGCAGAGCCTCACGCGCGGGTCGACGACCATCGAGGCCGCCTACCTGAACGGCGAGATCGCCCTGCTGGGACGGTTGCACGGCGTACCCACGCCGGTGAACGCGCTCCTGCAGGAAGTTGGAGCGGAGGTGGCGGCGTCGGGACGGGGCCCGGGCGCGTACACGCTCGCGGATCTCGAAGCGCGGCTGGACTAGCGGTCGCCCTCTACTTCACCGACGACAAAGTCGCGAACGAGCGGGAAGACGGCCCGTCGCTTGGGCTCGAGGATGTCCTCTTCCCACGTCTCAAGCAGGAAGGCGAACGTGAAGCCCATGCTCGAGCCGTCTTCCGGCATCACGTAGCCGGCTGAGACGAAGATGTCGGGTTCTTCTTCATCTTCTTCGGGCGTCCAGTAGCCGGCCTTCTGCCCGTACTGGTACCCCTCCACGCCGAAGTTGGCAGGGAACGCCTCTTTGCCCTCCGGCAGAACAACCTCCGAGGCGAGCTGCAGGAGGTGAGCGGTCCAGCGCTCGTCGAGCTGCTCACCCCGCACGATCGAGGCCCAGAAGAGCGCGAGCTCGTGCGGCGTGAACCGCGCCCACCGCCACTGCCACTCCGGGTACCACCTTGCGGAGACGCCCCCCCGCGCCATCACCTCCCCCACCTGCTCCGGCGTAATCAACTCCGCGATCTCGTCGGTCTGCTTGTCCAGGGAGTGGTGCAGGACGAGCTCGACCTGCTCCTCGATGAGCTCGAATTCGAGGAGGCCGTCCTGCACCGCCCGGAGTCCCGCGGTGAGGATGACGATCTTGCCGGCGGAGGCTGGGTACTGGGAGTGCTGCGGACGCACGACCACCGAAGAGCCGCAGTCGAGGTCGATGAGGGCCAGTCCCCAGACCCCCTCGTAGTCGAGCATGGCCGCTTCGATCTCGTCGATGAGCAGCGCGGCGCGGCCGGCTACGGTCGTGCAGCGGGAGGGGCGGCCGTTCGTCGTTTCAGTGGAGGTGGCTGCGCTTGCGGTGGCTGTGGAGGCAGCGGTGGCCGTCGGCGTGGCTGTCCGGGTAGCAGTAGCCGTGGGCGTCGTCGTCGGCGAGGGGCTCGGGGTCGGGGAT
>VXRS01000277.1 GCA_009838385.1 Dehalococcoidia bacterium
AGGGGGCACGGCGGCGACCGCCACCACGACGCGGTTCCACCTGCCACTCCTCCGGCCGGAAGCCGATGAGGGTGCCCTCCGTTGCGTCCCAGGGGGCGGCGCGGCGGGCGCTCAGGTTGAGCCGGTCGCCACGGTCGCGGCAATCGACCGAGGCGAGCACGATCTGGCCCTCCGCCCAGGTGTCCTCGCTGGAGATCTCGAGCACGTCGCTCCAGACTGCGAGTTCGGCCCGGCCGGACAGGTCCTCGAGCGTTACCAGGTAGTAGCGGCGGTTATCGCGCGTGTAGCGGACGGTGACCTGCGTGATCATCCCCGCGACACGCACGGTCTGGCCGGCAAGCTCCAGGGAGAGGTCGGCGAGCTGGACGGGGTTGTGGGCGGCGAGCTCCTGGGCGGCGCGGCGGAAGGGGTGCTCGCTCAGGTACACGCCGAGCAGCTCCTTCTCCTGGCGAAGCCGCTCGTCCTGGTCGAGTGGAGCGTCGATGAGCTCCAGCGCGGGCATGGGCGTGTCCACCTCGCTGCCGAAGAGGTCGAACATGGTCGACTGGCCGCTGTCGCGGAGTTCGCGCTCGCGCTTGGCGAGGTTGGCGATGCGCTCGCTGTTGGCGCGCAGCGTGCCACGGTCACCGATCTCGTCGAGGGCGCCGGCGAGCGCAAGGTGCTCGATGGTGCGGCTGGTGGCCCCTTCGAGGTCGGCGCGCTTGCAGAAGTCGTCGACGTCCCGGTAGGGGCCGTCCTTCTCGCGGACGGCGATGATGCCCTCGACCGCCGCCGGGCCGACGTTCTTGATGTCGCCGAGGCCGAAGCGGATCCCAAGCGAGCCGTCGTCGCGGTGCTCGACGGCGAACGTCTTCTTGCTGGCATTGATGTCGGGGGGGAGCACCTCGATGCCGAGGCGGGTGCACTCGGCGACGGCCTGGGCGATGCGCTCGAAGGGGTCGGGGGAGCTGCCCGCGAGCTGCAGGACGGCGGTCAAGTATTCGACCGGGTGGTTCGTCTTGAGGTAGGCGGTCTGGTAGGCGATGTTGCCGTAGCACCAGGCGTGAGCCTTGTTGAAGGCGTAGCCGGCGAAGGGTTCGATCAGCTCCCAGACGGCCCTCGCGCGGTCCTCGGGGTAGCCGTTGGCCGCCGCACCCGCGATGAAGCGGGAGCTCTCCGCCGCCATCACCTCCGCCTTCTTCTTGCCCATCGCCTTCCGCATCACGTCCGCTTCGCCCAGCGTGTAGCCGGCGAAGCGTTGCGCGATCTGGAGCACCTGGTCCTGGTAGACGATGACGCCGTGAGTGTCAGCGAGAATGTCGGCGAGGTCGGGGTGGGGGTGCTGGATGGCCTCCTCGCCGTGGCTGGCGCGGATGTAGGTGGGGATGTGGGCCATGGGGCCGGGGCGGTAGAGCGCGACCATGGCGCAGATCTCGGCCACACTCTTCGGCTTCAGCTCCTGGACGTAGCGCCGCATGCCGGCCGACTCCAGCTGGAACACGCCAAAGGTCTCGCCACGGCCGAGCGTGTCCATCGTCGCGGGGTCGGCCTCGGGGAGCTTGAGCAGGTCGACCTCGACGCCCGTGGTCTCGCGGACGAGGTCGACCGCGCGGCCAAGGATGGTCAGGTTCGAGAGGCCGAGGAAGTCGACCTTGAGCAGCCCCATCGCGTCGACCTGCTCCATCGCGAACTGGGTGGTGGGGATGGCGTGCTCGTCGCCGCGACCAGTGCGCTGGAGAGGGACGACCTCGGCCAGCGGTTCGCGGGAGATGACGACGCCGGCGGCATGCGTGCTGGCGTGGCGGGCGACGCCTTCGAGCTGCTGCGCCATATCGACGAGACGCTTCACCTGCGCGTCGGTGTCGTAGGCCTCCTTGAGGTCGCTGGACTGGGCAAGGGCGTCCTCGAGGGTGATGTGGAGGGCGTTGGGGACGTAGCGGGCGACGCGATCGGTATCCGCGTAGGTCATGCCGAGGGCGCGTCCGACATCGCGGATGGCGGCCTTCGCGCCGAGGGTTCCGAAGGTGATGATCTGGGCGACCTTGTCCTCGCCGAAGCGCTCGTAGGCGAAGCGGATGACCTCGTCGCGGCGGTCGTCGGCGAAGTCGAAGTCGACGTCCGGCATCTGGCGGCGCTCGACATTGAGGAAGCGCTCGAAGACGAGGTTGTTGGCGACTGGGTCGATATCGGTGACGCCGAGCGAGTAGAGGGCCAGCGAAGCAGCCGCCGAGCCGCGCATGCCCATGGGGATGCGCTCCTTGCGGGCGAAATCCGAGATCTCCTTGACGACGAAGAAGTAGTCGGTGAAGCCGGTTTCGCGGAGCACGTCGAGCTCGTAGTCGAGGCGCTGCTCCAGCTCGGGCGTGAGCGTTCCGACGCGACCGGTGAGGCCATCGCGGCAGAGCTGGCGCAGGTAGGCGTCGTTGGTGACCCCGTCGGGGGTATCGGGCTCGGGCAGGAGCGCGCGATCGAAGCTCAACTCGAGGTCGCAGGCCGCGGCGAGCATCTCCGTGTTGGTGATGACCTCGGGGGTTTCGGGGAAGAGCGCGCGCATCTCCTCGTCGCTGCGGAGGTAGTAGCCCTCGCCGTCGATGCGGAAGCGGTCCTCCTGATCGACGGTGGCGTTCGTGCCAATGCAGAGGAGGACGTCGTGCGCCTCGGCCTCGCCCGCGCGGGTGAAGTGCCCGTCGTTGGTGGCGACGACGGGGATGTCGAGCTCGCGGCCGATGGAGAGGATTTCGGGGTTGACGCGGCTAAAGCGCTCGACGCCGTGCTCCTGGACCTCGAGCGCGTAGTGGCCGTCAAAGACCTCGCGGTACCAGCGGGCGATCTCGATGGCGCCGTCACGGTCGCCCTCGCTGAGGCGCTCGAAGAACTCGCTCGAAGGGCAGCCGCTGAGGACGGTGATGCCGGCGCTGTGCTGCTCGAGGAGCTCCCGGTCGATGCGGGGCTTGTAGTAGAAGCCCTCCAGGTTGGACTTGGTGACCAGCTGGAGGAGGTTGCGATAGCCGGTCAGGTCGCGGGCGAGCATGGTGAGGTGGTAGGGCTGGCGCTCGCGGGTGCGGCTGTGGCGTGACTCCGGGGCGACGTAGGCCTCAAGCCCGATGATCGGCTTGATGCCACGCTCCTTTGCTTCCCGATAGAAATCGAGCGCGCCGTAGAGGGCGCCGTGGTCCGTCATCGCGATGGCTTCCATCCGCAGTTCCTGCGCACGATCGAGGAGCTGGGGGATACGGGACAATCCGTCGAGGAGCGAGAATTCGGTGTGCGTGTGTAAGTGCGTGAACATTTTCGTGTTCGGCCATAGTACGCCGCGAGGGAACCCTTGGGCAGACCCTCCCAGGGCGAATCTGCGACGGGCCGGCCACAGAAACTCTACCGGTGCGATCGCCCGCCCACGGGAGCGGTTACGTCACCCTTCGGCAGCCTGAAGCGAGCCCGCCGGTTATGTCCCAGAGGGTCGCGGTTCAGTCGATGGCGGCGCCTTCGATGGCGGCGAGGCGCTCGCCGGTGCCCGTGCCGGGCCAGCGCGAGCGTGCGACCGCCCACGCCAGCGCGACCACGAAGAGCGCGCCCTGCAGGAGCACGACGGTAGCACCGGAGGAGACGTCGATGAACCAGGAGACGTACACGCCCACGAGGCCGCTCGCGCCCCCCAGCAGTGCGGCCAGCGCGAACATGCGCGTGAACGAGTCGGTCAGGAGGCGAGCGGTGACGGGGGGAATGACAAGCGCGGCCGCGATCAGGGTCGCGCCGAGCACCTGCAAGGAGGCGATGACGGTGGCGGCAAGCACGAGCGAGAAGAGCGCCTCGACCCAGGGAACGGGTACGCCGTAGGTGCTGGCGACGTCGGAGTCGAAGGTCGTGAACAGGAGCTGCTTCCAGAAGGCGAAGACGACGGCGGCGGCGAGGACGAGGACACCACCGATGACCGCGAGATCGCCGCTCGTGATGCCAAGGATCTCGCCGAAGAGGGCGGCGTCGAAGTCGCGGGTGAACTGGCCGTGGCGGCTGATGAGGGCGACACCGAGGGCGAAGGCGCAGGTGGTGATGATGCC
>VXRS01000184.1:0-2062 GCA_009838385.1 Dehalococcoidia bacterium
GGCGGCGGCGGCGGCGAGCCAGGGGCGGCCGGCGAGGAGGGGGCCGTGGTCGGTGGCGCGGCCGGCGGCCACGAGGTCGGCGGCGGCGGCGCTGGCTTCGTCGGACTCGAGGCCAAGGGCGGGGCCGATGGCGGTGCGGGTCTGGGGCCCGCCGGCGAGGAGGTCGGCGAGGCGCTCGGCGGGGGGCGCTTCGAGCTGGCGCTCCAGCCCCTCGAGCGTGGGGGGGTGGTTGCGGCGGTGGCGGCGCGGGTTCACCGCGGCGATGGGCCCGCCGGCGACGGTCTCGTTGGGGGTGCGCACGATGCAGCTGTCGTGCGCGAGAACGGCGACGGGGGTCTCGAGCACAAGCTGGGCCCAGCCGGTCTCCCCGGGGGCGAGCTCGTCGCGGTCGAGGAAGCGAACCTTCGCCTCGGACTCGGCGGTGGCGGAGAGGAAGGTCACGCCCGCGTCGTGGGCGAGGGGGTGGGTGAGGATGTCGGTCGCCTTGAGGCGGACGTCGAGGGCGTAGGCGGGCTTGAGCACGTCACGGGCGGCGAGGACCATGCCGCGGCGCAGCTGCTCCGTGCGGATGCCGCTCACGTTGACGGCGGCGCGCGTGCCGGGCGCGAGGCGCTCGACCTTTCCGCCATGGCGCTGGAGGCCGCGGATGCGCCCGCGCAGGCCGCCGGGCTGGACCTCGATCTCCTGGCCCACTTCGAGGCTGCCGTCGAGGAGCGTGCCGGTGACGACCGCGCCGAACCCCTGGATCGTGAACGCACGATCGATGGGGAGCCGGGGCCGGCCGAGGTCGCGCTTCGGGGGCGTGGCGTCGAGTGCGGTGTCGAGGGTGGCGACGAGGTCATCGAGGCCCTCACCGGTCGTCGCGGAGGTGCGAACGATGGGGGCTCCTTCGAGCCGGGAGCCGGCGAGGGTGTCGGCGATCTCCTCCTCGACGAGGTCGACGTAGTCCTCCTCGGCGAGATCGCACTTGGTGATGGCGACGACTCCGGCGGGCACGTCGAGCAGGTCGAGAATGGCGAGATGCTCGCGGGTCTGGGGCATGGGGCCCTCGTCGGAGGCGACGACGAGGAGGGCAAGGTCGACACCACCGGCGCCGGCGAGCATGTTCTTGATGAAACGCTCGTGGCCGGGCACGTCGACGATGCTTATGTCGCGTCCCGAGGGGAGGGCAAGCCAGGCGAAACCGAGGTCGATGGTAAGGCCGCGTTCCTTCTCCTCCCGGAGGCGGTCGGGGTCGATGTTGGTGAGGGCGCGCACGAGGGCGCTCTTGCCGTGGTCGACGTGACCAGCGGTACCAACGACGTACATGGGCGTGGGGCGATTATGCCACGCCGGGGCCGGCCCCTCGCACCGTCGCGGGGGACTGCCCGGCCCGTTCCTGCAGGTGGAGCATCACGCGCACGGCGACCTCGTTGTGGAGGAGGCGGCCGCGAGGGGTGAGGCGCAGGCGGTCACCGGAATTCTCGAGGAGGCCGGCGGCGCGGCAGGCGTCGAGGGGTGGTCCGGCGGCGGCTTCGAGGGGTTCGCCGAAGGTTGTGGCGAATTCGGCAGGCTCGAAGCCCTCGATGAGGCGCAGGCGGAGGGCGAGCCAGTCCGACATGGAGGTGGCAGGGTCCGGACGGACGGCCTCGGCGACGGCGCGTCCATCGCGACGGACGGCATCGATATAGGCGCGGGGGTGGGCGACGTTCTCGAAGCGCTCGCCAGCGAGGAAGCCGTGGGCGCCGGCGCCGAGGCCGAGGTAGTCGCCCCAGGTCCAGTAGACGCGGTTGTGGCGGCTCTCGTGGCCGGGCCGGGCCCAGTTCGAGAGCTCGTACTGGCGGTAGCCCCCGGTAGCGAGATGTTCCGTGGCCACTTCGTACATGGCGGCGACGGCATCGGGGTCGAGGGGGGTGACCTCGCGGCGTCCGACACGCCCGTCGAGGGGGGTTCCCGGCTCCACGGTGAGGGCATAGAGGGAGAGGTGGTCGGGGGCGAGGTCGAGGGCGTGCCGGAGGGTCGCCTGCCAGTCCGCAGAGGTCTGGCCGGGAAGGCCGTACATCAGGTCGAGGTTGACGCTGGG
>VXRS01000184.1:2162-4022 GCA_009838385.1 Dehalococcoidia bacterium
AGCGCGGCGCGTATCTCCTCGACCTGGTTGGTGGTGATGGCGTCGACCCCCCAGCGCACGAGGTCGCGGGCACGGTCGCCGTCGTCAACGGTCCAGGCAGCGACCGCGAGCCCGGCATCGTGGAAGTCGCGGACGATGCGCCGGTCGAGGAGCGTGTGGCGGCAGGAGACGCCTGCGGGGAGAGGGTCGTGCAGCATCACGGACTGGAAGAGGTCGAACTGGTCGGGAGTATCGATCGAGTAGTACAGCTCAAGCTCCGGGCAGGCGACCTTGACCTCACGGAGCAGGGGCCAGTTCTGCGAGGAGGCGACGACGTCGACACCTCTCCCAAAGGCCGCGAGGGTCTGGCGGAGGACGGGAGCGAGCTTGCCGAGGCCGTTCTTGAGGTCGAGCAGGACGCTCGCCCTGCCTTCGCAGGCGAGCAGCAGATCCTCCAGGTGGTAGGGGGGACGGGGGGCAGGGGTCAGGTACCAGAACTCGTAGAGGAGTGGCAAGGGCCCGGGGACGCGGCGTTCGTGACGGGCCTCGAGGCGGCCGCGGTGCAGCCAGAGGTCAACCTCGATCCAGGGGGCGCGGGCGGCGAGTGCCTCAAGGACGGGGTCCGGGCCGTTCCCGCCTCCGTGGGCGATGAGGGTGGGGCGCGACGAGACGGCGGCGAATGCTTGCGCGCCGCTGTTGCCAGGGGCGCTCAAGACTTCGGGGCGGTCGGCTGGCCTCGAACGGGGTGGCGCGGCGAGACGGCTACCGCACCGCTGGCGATCTTGCGCAGCAGCTCCTCATCGACGAGACGGTAGCCGTCGTCGGTGTGCTCGATGGCGCCGAGGGTGACGAAGCGGCTGAGAAGCGCGGTGACGGTCTCACGGCTCGTGCCGATGGTCTGGCCGAGTTCCTCGTGGGTGAGGCCGAGGCGAACATCGTCGCCATCGACGCGATCGAGGAGCGCGTCGGCGAGGCGTCCGGAGACGGGCTTCGAGACCAGGTTCATGAGAGTGCGCTGAACGCCGGAGAGGCGGCGGGCCATGATCTCGGCCATGGTGAAAGCAAGTCCCGGGGAGTGCTGCACGAGGTAGAAGAAGTC
This sequence comes from Dehalococcoidia bacterium, assembly GCA_009838385.1. The sequence continues at coordinate 3,241 of VXRS01000184.1, forward strand.
GTCCCAACAGATCGCGACAACGACGGTCTCCTCCAGGGCGCGGGCGTAGATGGTGTGCTCTTCGCCCTCGAGGATGGCCACATCGCCCACAAGGTCGCCCTTGGCGGCGATATCGATGATGACCTCCTTGCCGTTGTCGGAGGTGTGGTAGAGCTTGACGCGGCCCTTGAGGAGGAGGAAGACGCGTTCGGGCACCTCGCCGGCGGAGAAGAGGAGCTGGCGGGAGGCGAAGCGGCGTTCCGTGAGGAGCGGGATGAGGCGGTCGAGCTCCTCATCGGTCAGGACGTTCATGATGCGCGAGATGCGGCGCAAGGAACGGGCGATGCGCAGGTAGGTATCGATCTGGAGCTGGCGGCTCCGGGGCCGCTGCGGGCCAGAGGGGGCACAGGGCAGAACGCTCGTCATGAAGTCCCCCCTTCCCGTCCGAGCCGCGTTCGGAGGTCGTCGAGTACGCGGAGCGCTTGCGGACTCAAGTCGGTTTCGCCGCTGTCAACGTACCGTTCGAGATCAGCCAAAGCAAGCGCCTCTTCGCCCTCCTGGTAGTAGAGAAGACCGCGTTCCAGATAGAGGGCCGCGTTCCATGGTTCGAGGCGCAGCCGAAAGCCGAGGGCGGCTATCCAGCGGGGGGCATCGCCCATGCCCTGGTAGGCCACACAGAGGTTAACGAGCATGCGCTGGAGAATCTGGCGGCGGGTGACGGCGGCGAGGAGGGAATCGATGCTGGGGAGGTCGGAGGTGTGGCCTTCGAGGCGGCCCTCGAGGTCCTCGCGGGTGAGCTGCTC
>VXRS01000072.1 GCA_009838385.1 Dehalococcoidia bacterium
GCGATCGACGAGTACCCCAGCATCCGCTTGATGTCGCGCTGGACGATCGCGAACACGTTCCCCAGCGTCATCGAAACCGCCGCGATGACCGCGAAGATCATCGCCCAGTCGTTGCTCAGGAACTGCTCACCCAGACCCTCGAAGAACAGCCGCATGACGACCGCGAACGCCGCCGCCTTCGACCCCACCGACAGGAACGCGGCCACCGGCGTTGGCGCCCCCTGGTACACGTCCGGGACCCACATCTGGAAGGGGACGACCGCCATCTTGAAGCCGAACCCGGCGATCAGCAGCACGCTCGCGACAACGAGCAGCGAGCGGTTGTCGGCGCCGTGCTCGCTGATGGCGGCGGAGATGTCGGTCAGGAGCGTCGAGCCAGCGAAGCCGTAGAGCAGCGCCATGCCGTACAGCAGCAGCGCCGAGGCGATGGCCCCCAGCAGCAGGTACTTCATGCCTGCTTCGCTCGACCGCTGGTCCTTCCCCCACCCGGCGAGGATGTACTGCGGGATAGAGGAGAGCTCGAGCGCGAGGAAGATCGTGATCAGGTCGCGCGCCCCCGCTAGGAACATCAGCCCCGCCGAGGCCGTCAGGACGAGCGCGAAGTACTCCGACTGCCGCCGCCCCACCCGGTCCACCCAGTCGATCGAGGCGATGACCACGATCGCCGTGATCCCGGCGAACACGTACTGGAAGAAGACCGCGTACTGGTCGATCGCGAAGGTGCCGTCGAAGGCTGTCTGGAAGTCGCCCCGGATGACCCACGTCGACGTCCAGATGGCCGCCCCGAAGATGCCCGCCAGCGCGATGTAGGGCAGCGCCTTGCGCTGGCTCGGCAGGAGCGCGTCCCACACGAGCACGGCGCCGGCGGCGAGCAGGATCGCGAGCTGAGGTCCGACGATGTCGAGTTCGCTCACCCTGCCACCCTCGCGCTCACGACCCCGATAGCGGGATCAAGCATGTCCATGATCAGGCTCGGATAGACGCCCAGCAGGATCACCAGCGCGGCCAGCCCGATGACGCTCGCGTGCTCCCACCAGTGCTTCTGGTCGTCCGCCTCGTCCCACTCGTGCCGGACCGGGCCAAACACCACCCGCTGCAGCGTCCAGAGGATGTAGCCCGCGGACAGGACCACGCCGAAAATGGCCATAATCACCGCCCACTCGTGCTTTTGGAAGGCGCCCAGGAAGACGGTGATCTCCGCGATGAACCCGGCCAGCGACGGCAACCCCACGCTCGCGAAGCCCGCGAACACGAGCCCCGTCGCGATCAGCGGCATCTGCCGCGCGAGTCCACCCAGCCGCCCAATCTCGCGCGTATGCGTGCGCTCGTACATCAGGCCCACCACCACGAAGAGCATGCCCGTGATGAGGCCGTGGGCCAGCATCTGGTAGGCCGCACCCACCATCGCCGTCGTGCCCAGCGCCCCGATGCCGAGCAGCACGAGGCCCATGTGGCTCACCGATGAGTACGCGATCAGCCGCTTCACATCCGTCTGTCGGAACGTCACGAAGGCGCCGTAGAGCACGCTGATCGAGCCGATGGCGGCCAGCCAGATGCCGTAGTCGTTCGCCTGGTCGGGCAGGATGGTGACGCAGGTGCGGATGATCGCGTAGCCACCCATCTTCAGCAGCACGCCCGCCAGCATCACCGAGACCGCCGTGGGCGCGTCGCTGTGCGCGTCCGGCAGCCACGTGTGCAGCGGCACGATCGGCAGCTTCACCGCGAACCCGATGAAGAGGAACAGGAAGACCCAGCCCAGCGGCAGCACCGCGGTCGTGATGGTCGAGGTGCCCAGCACCTCCATGTCGAACGTGCCCGCGCTGAACGCCAGCGCGAGAATCGCCACGAGCATGAAGGCCGAGCCCGCCACCGTGTACAGCACGAACTTCATCGCCGAGTACTCGCGGCGCCCCGATCCCCAGACCGAGATGAGCAGGTACATCGGGAACAGCTCCAGCTCCCAGAACAGGAAGAAGAGCAGGAAGTCCATCGCCGTGAACACGCCCAGCACGGCCGTCGAGAGCACCATCAGGCAGGCGAAGTAGGCCCGCGGCCGGTACTCGATGCTGAACGAGACCAGCACCGCCGCCGCCGTCAGGAACGTCGTCAGGACGACCAGCGGCATACTCAGCCCATCGACCGCCAGGAAGTACTGGATCTCGAACGAGCCCACGTCGATCCACGCGGCCCGGTCGACGAACTGGAAGCCCCCACCCGTCTGGAAGTCGAAGAACATCCCGATCGAGATGGCGAGGGCCACAAGCGACCCGAGCAGTGCAAGCCAGCGCGAATAGCCGGCGCGGTCCGCCGGGAGCAGCAGGATCAGCAGCCCCGCGAAGGCGGGCAGGAACACGAGCAACGTCAGCAGCATTCCACCCTCCTACAGCGGATTCGCGATGAACACGATGATGGCGACGATGAAGACGCCGGCGGCTATTCCCACCCCGTAGAGCTGCACCTGGCCGGTCTGGGCGTGGCGCAGCACTCGGCTCGACTGCGTCCCCACCCAGCCCACACCGTTCACGGCGCCGTCCACGGCGGTCGTATCGAACACCTCCACCAGCCGGTTCCAGCCCCGCTGGAACGCCTGCACGGCGAAGGCGCGTTCGTAGAGGTCGTCGAGGAAAAACTTGTTCTCGAGGAGCGCGACCAGCGGGAACGCGATCTTGCGAATCTCCGCCGAGGAGACGAGCCCCCGGTGGTAGATGGCCCACGCCGTCCCGATGCCCGCCAACGCGATGAGCGAGGACGTGATCGCGATCCAGTAGCTGAAGTCGGGCGCCTTGTGGAGCCCACCCGGCACCGCCGCCTCCACGAAGTGGTGGAACTCCTTGCCCCAGGCCCACCAGCCCGCCGCGATGGCGCCGGCCGTCAGGATGAGCAGGGGCACGGTCATGACCCAGCTCGACTCATGCGGGTGCGCCGGATCGCCGTGGAAGTGCGAGTCCTCGTCCTCGTGGTCGACCGCTTCGCCGCCCTTGTACGTCCCGAAGAACGTCAGGAAGATCGCACGGAACATGTAGAGCGCTGTCACGAACGAGGCGATCGCCGCCACCGCGTAGAGGCCCTTGTTGTTCACCCAGGCCTCCAGCAGGATCTCGTCCTTCGACCAGAATCCCGCCAGCGGGAAGATGCCCGAGAGGCTGAGCGTGCCGATCAGGAACGTCCAGAACGTGATCGGCATCACCGTGCGCAGGCCGCCCATCAGCCGCATATCGAACGTGTTGGTCGCGTGGTTCACCGAACCGCTGCCGAGGAACAGCAGCGCCTTGAAGAAGGCGTGCGTGAACAGGTGGAAGACCGCCACCGCGTACCCGAACACGCCCAGCGCCAGCATCATGTAGCCGAGCTGGCTGATCGTTGAGTAGGCGAGCACCCGCTTCAGGTCGGTCTGCACGAGCGCCAGCGAGGCGCCCACCGCCACCGTGGCCGCCCCGATCCAGCCGACCACATTGAGCGCGTCCGGTGACGCTTCGATGACCGGGAAGAAGCGGGCCAGCAGGTAGACGCCGGCGGCGACCATCGTGGCCGCGTGGATGAGCGCCGAGACCGGCGTCGGGCCCTCCATCGCGTCCGGGAGCCACACGTGCAGGGGGAACTGCGCGCTCTTCCCCACTGCCCCCGCGAACAGCCCCAGCCCGAACAGCGTCAGCGTCGTCCCGGCGAGCGCTCCGGTGAGTGCGAGGTCGTGGATCTCGTGGATGGCGAGCGTGTCGTGACGCGTCCAGATGAGCAGGATCGCGGCCAGCAATCCAAGGTCGCCGATGCGCGTCACGATGAACGCCTTCTTGGCGGCGGAAGCGGCGCTCGGCTTGTGGAACCAGAAGCCAATGAGCAGATAGCTCGAGAGGCCCACCAGCTCCCAGAAGATGAAGAGCATGAACAGGTTGTCGGCCAGGACCAGCCCCAGCATCGCCGTGATGAAGAGGCTCATGTAGGCGTAGTAGCGGCCGTAGCCGGGGTCGCCCTCCATGTACCCCTGCGAGTACACCTGCACGAGCAGCGACACGCTCGA
>VXRS01000047.1:0-1647 GCA_009838385.1 Dehalococcoidia bacterium
CGCTCGTGCGGGGCGGGGCCTTCGACGAGAAGCAGGGGCTGGGGCTGCACTCGGAGATGATCATCCCGGGGTGGACGAAGCTCATCCGCGGAGGGCAGATGGACGATCTGAACAAGGCGTTCCGCCCGGGGGTGGCGGTGGCGGCGGGGTGGGCCGGCTGCACGCCGCAGGATCTCGACTTCATCGCCGAGAACCCGCGCTGCGAGCTGCACCCCTCGGACTTCGTGCTGGACCCGAAGGTGATGGCGGCGAACGACCGCGTTCACGCGATCAACAGCGCCATCAATGTCGACTTCCAGGGGCAGATCAACGCGGAAACGGTGCATGGACCTCGCATGATCAACGGGACGGGGGGCCAGCCGGACAGCCACTACGCGGCGATGTACTCGAAGGGTGGACGCGCCATCACGGTGATGAAGTCGACAGCGCTGGGCGGGGCGGTATCGCGGGTCGTGCCGGTGCACGAGCCGGGCACGGTGGTGACGATCCCGCGGTCGCTGGCGGACACGATCGTGACGGAGTACGGGGTGGCGCAGCTCTTCGGGAAGAGCACGCGGGAGCGGGCGGCGGAGCTGATCTCGGTGGCGCACCCGGACTTCCGCCCGGAGCTGCAGCGCGAAGCGGAGCAGCTCTTCGGGCTGCGCCCGTGAGCGAAGCGGCACGGATCGTCGTCGACTACTCAAGCGCGCTCGAGGCGGGGACGCTGACGAACGTCGACGTGGTGGCGCCGGACGAAGGAAAGCAGCACTTCGGCGATCCCGCGCCGCGCGCGACGTACACGGCGGCCTTCCGCGAGGCGCTCCGGCACGGTCCCGAGCCGGTGCTGTGCCTGGTCGGGCCGTACGGCTACTCGCCCGCGTTCACAGCGGCGTCGGGAGGGCGGAACGACCTCGCGCGGGGGGAGATCGACCCGGACCGGGTGCATGTGCTCAACGTGGGACGCAGCTTCCTCGGGCTGGGAGCGCTCACGGCGAGCCTGGCGGAGGGAAGCCTGCCGCCGGAGGCGGCGATGGCCTGGCTCGACGATGCGAGCGTGGCGACGGGGATGTGGGTGGTGGCGGAGTCGGAACGGCTGGAGACGGCGCCCGCGGAGGCGTTCATCGAAGCGCCCGAGGGCATCCCGGAGGAGCCGTACGCGCTGCTGCGGGTGCGGCTGGCCTCGCGGGTGATGGGTGGTTTCGAGAACATTGAGGAGGCCGCCGAGGCCGCGCTCGCGTCGGTATCGGCGGCGGGTGGGGTGGGGCTGGTGGCGAACGCGCCGGAGGGGCTGGATGCTTGGAAGCAGGCGACGCCCGCGCCCGTAGAATGGCGCGCGTGCGAGCTCCCGACCTTCCTGGCGACCCACTTCGGCGAGGCACTCTGCTTCGCAATCGCGCCAAGGGCGTCGTCGTGAGGGTGCGGCGGAGGCAGCGTGCCTGACTTCGGGACGCGCACGCTCGCATCGATTCCGGACCTGCTCGCCATCGCGCCGGGGGAGGGCGAGGGGGAGGATGGCTGGGAGCTGTCCGACACGCGCGTTGTCAGCCTCACGTTCGAGCTCTCGAAGACGCAGATGATGGACCTGCTCCCGGAGGGGCTGATCCGGCCGGTGCCGCCGTACGCGAAGGTCATCATCGTGGACGCGCCGGACTCGCCGGCGGGGCCGTA
>VXRS01000047.1:1747-4005 GCA_009838385.1 Dehalococcoidia bacterium
GCGTTCAACGTGACGGCGTTCGCGACGTTCGGGGACGCGCGGCTGGAGTTTCCGCGCGTCCCGAGGGCGCGGGCGGCGCGCTAGTCCTCGGCGGCTGCGGCGATTTCGGCGGCGCGGGGGGTGTCGGGCTGGACGACGAGCTCGGCCGCGCCGGCCTTCGAGTCGTCCTTGATGAGCTCCAGCACCTTGTCCGAGATGTCCTCGGGCTGAAGCATGGTCGTCGCCGCGATCGCCGGGGCGAGCCAGGCAGCGGGCGTCTCGCCGTCGCCGGTCTTGCCGATGATCGGGGTATCGACCATGCCGGGCAGGACGGCGTTGACGCGGATGTTCTCGCTCTCGGCGAGCATGGCGCAGGCCTCGGTGAAGTTGACGACGGCGGCCTTGGTGGCGGCGTACATGGGGTCGAAGGGCATGGGGCCAAGCGCGGCCACCGAGGCGGTGTTGACGACGGCCCCGCCACCGCGCTTGCGAAGGGCGCGGACGGCGGCGCCGGTACCCATCATCACGCCGGCAGCGTTAACGCTGACGACGAGGTGAATCTTGTCCAGGCCGACCTCGGGCCAGCCGGGGGTGTCGCCGGTCATAATGCCGGCGTTGTTGTGGACGATGTCGATGCCGCCGTAGGCGGCCTCAACGGCGGCGAAAAGCGACTGGATGCCGTAGGGCGTCGAGACGTCGCCGTGGAAGAAGCAGGCCTCGCCGCCCTCGTCGGCGATGGCGCGTACGGTTTCCTCGCCGCCGGCGCGGTCGATGTCGGCGACGGCGACGCTGGCGCCCTCAGCGGCGAGCGCTTTCGCGGTGGCGCGTCCGATACCCGATGAAGCGCCGGTTACGAGCGCTACTTTTCCTGAAATCTCCATGTTGGCCTCCCTGGCGGAGTGTTGGGGGATTCTAGCGACCGCGCCGGTTCAGGGGTGCGGTCAGACGGCGGGGAGCTCGTCGGGAACGCCGAGCTCGCCCAGGACCTCGTGGAACCAGCCGATGACCTCGGGGTGGTAGGGGATGCCCATCTCCGTGCGCTCCTCCTCCTTCTCGGAGGCGTTCAGGCCGGCGTAGTAGACGCGCTCCTGGCCGGGGGCGGTCTTGCTCTCGCGGAGGGTGCGCAGGTAGAGGTCCATGTCGTCCTTGAACTGATCGAGGTCGGTGAAGGCGTCGATGCGGTAGGCGAGGAAGTGGTGTCCATTGCCGATGCGCGCGGCGAAGCCGGGGCCGGTACCGGAGAGGACGCCGCTGAGTACGTCGACGACGATGGCGAGGCTGTAGCCCTTGTGCGAGCCGATCTCGCGGGTGCCGCCGACGGGCAACATCATGAACTCATCGGGGACGGGGCGTTCTTCCATGATGGGAGTGCCGTCGCTCTCGGCGATCCAGCCCGGCAGGACGCTCGCACCGAGGCGGCGAGCGAGGCGGATCTTGTTGCCGGCGACGGAGCTCATGGAGGCATCGAAGACGAAGGGCGCTTCCTCGCGCGCGGGCACGGCCACGCCGATGGGGTTCAGGCCGATAAGGGCCTCGGCGCCGAACGTCGGGGCGACCTGCTTCCCGCCGACGGTCGTGGCGAGGCCGATCATGTCGTGGGGAACGGCGCGGTGGGCGTGGAAGGCGGCGGCGCCGAAGTGGCGGCTGTTCATGACGGCGACGGAGCCGATGCCGCACTTGCGCGCCTTCTCGATGGCGAGGTCCATGGCCTGGGGGCCGACCGTGAGGCCGAGTCCCTCATCGCTGTCGATGGTCGCAGTGGCTTCGGCCTCGCGCACGATGCGCCACTTCGGGGCGGGGTTGATGGCGCCGCCGCGGATGCCCGCGACGTAGACGCGCATCATGTTGCTGACGCCGTGGGTGTCAATACCGCGGCGGTCGGCGTAGAGGAGCGTCTCGGCACACCGTTCGGCATCGTCAGGGGGCGAACCGAGCGCCTCGAAGATGCTCTTGACGGTCGCCTTCATCAGGGGCGGCGGCACGCGGACGGCGATGTCGTCGGGGACGTGGAAACGATCGAGCATGGGAGGCGCATCATAGCGAGCGGCAGGCGGGGTAGCATGTGCCGCGCGCGCCACTACGCGCGGGCGGGTCGTGGTGGAGATCGAGGGTGAGCACCGCTTCGAGGCGGCGAAGGACGCGCTCTGGCAGGCGCTGTTCGACCCGGCCACGCTGCGGGCGGCGCTGCCAGCCTTCGAGTCGCTGGAACGGATCGACGAGGACACCTACGAGCTGGTCGCGTTCGTAGAGGTGCGGGGGTTCTGGGGGCGGTTCCGGGG
>VXRS01000263.1 GCA_009838385.1 Dehalococcoidia bacterium
GGGGTGGCCATCGTGGGGGTCGAACTCGTACTGGTGGAGGGGGCAGATGAGCCACCCGCGGTCGATATAGCCCTCGCCAAGGGGGGCGTTCTCATGCGGACAGCGGTTGTCGAGGGCGCCGTAGCGACCCTCGTGCAGCGTGAGCACAAGCACGTTTCGCCCGGCGAGAACGGTCTTGATGTCGCCTTCTTCGAGGTCGTCGAGGGCGGCGACGCGGTGCCAATCGACCTGAACCACGGCTGGATGATAGCGCGGGACGGGCGCAGCCAGAATCACGAAACTTGCTGACGGGCATATCGCATTTGACTTAGACTGCCGACGACTCAGCACCCGGGGAGATCGACATGCGAGAGAGTTACTGGGGGCGCTACTGGAGGCGCCGGCGATCACGACGCAGCTTCCTGATTGGAGGCGCGGCGCTGGCAGCGGGCTCGGCAGGCCTGGTGGCCGTCGGGTGCGGTGACGACGACGATGACGACGCCCCGAGTGAGCCGCAGGAACCGGCTGCGGAGGAAACCGAGGCCGCGGCTACCGAGGCGCCGGCGGCAACGGAGGCCGCGGCGCCTGCCGATGGCCCCATGCCAGGCGGCACCTTCCGCCAGAGCAAGACGCAGGTCGACGACGGTATCGACCCGGGTCTGAAGGTCATCAACAACAACGAGATCCTGGCTCGCATCTACAACCACACGCATCTGTACAAGGTCTCGACGAACGAGTTCCTGTTCGATGCGGCAACGGCGATGGAGCAGCCAGACAACACGACGATTGTCTTCCCGCTGCGGCCGGGCATGACGTTCCACCACGACGGCAGCGCGGTGACGGCGGAGGATGTCTCGAGCACCTGGAGCCGGTTCCCCGCACTGCTGGCTGACCAGGGTTCGCAGGTGAACGAGGCGAACTGGGGCTTCATGGACACCATCACCGCCGTCGACGAATCGACGGCGAGGGTGGATCTGAAGGCGCCGGCGGCCTCGGCGCCGGTGCTGATGGCCGCCACGTCGTACGGCATCGTCTCGAAGGCGCTGCTGGACCAGCAGGCGAACGGCAACGTGCAGGAGCTGGACGCGGGCGCGGGTCCGTACGTCATCGAGCAGCGTGACAGCGCGGGCGTGGCGCTGGCGCGATACCCGGACTACTACGCGCACGAAAACCCCTCGACCCACTTCCTGGAGGGCGCCCCGTACATTGACCGTCACGAGACACGGATCATCGTGGACCGGGCGGCGGTGAAGGCGGCGTTCTTCGCGGGAGACATCGACTACATCCCGGCAATCGCCGACAGCATTGAGTTCGAGGAGTTCACGGGGGACGACCGCTTCGTGGCGAAGGAAGTGGCCTCGACTGAGGCACGCTTCCTCGCGTACGACAACATCAAGTTCGTGGACAAGCGCGCACGCCAGGCGGTCTCCTACGCGATCGACTACGACGCGATGATCGCCACGCTGTACGCGGGTGACGGCGTGTACGACGGTCCCGTGGGGCAGGCTTTGCCGGGCTTTGCGCTCGACCAGGAAACGCTGCAGTCGTACCGGGTCTTCGACCCGCAGAGGGCGCGGGAGCTGTGGGAGGCTTCGGGCATCGAAGTCGACCACATCCGCATCGAGTCGAGCATCGACCCGCGGGGTTCGACGATGGCCGAGTTCCTTGCGCGCCAGATGGAGGAGAACCTCGGCGTCACCGCGGAGCCGCTAATCCACGACGTGACGACGTATGTGGCGCGGGCTCGCGAGCCAATCAAGCAGTGGGAGCTCTTCGTGGTGCCGTACAACGCGAGCACGACGCCGGAGATTTACAACATGACGATGATGAACCCGGACGCCTTCGCGGGCGTGTCGTGGAGTTTCGGGACGGACCAGCCAGACGCGAGCCTGGTGGCGAACGCCCAGAAGCTGATCGACCTCACGGCCGCGCAGGCGCAGGAGGTCGACCCGGACCTTCGCCTCCAGAAGATGGAGGAGATGCAGCTCTTCGCACTGGAGGAGCTGGTGCCGGGCATCAACCTGCCGGTGCCGGGCCACAGCTGGGTCGTGTACAACTCCCGGCTCGGGAACTTCCCGGAGGACGACGTCCTCCTGGGCGGGTTGCTGAACCGGACACACGACATGTACGTCAAGGGCTAGGAGCCAGAGACCGCGGAGGCAGGACGGGGGTTTGCCCTCGTTCTGCCTCCGTGGAGTCTGCCGGGCATGCAGGCCTACATCGCGCGCCGGTTGATCGCCGTCCCGTTCATGTTGTTCGGGATGTCGCTGCTGCTGTTCTGGCTGCTCTTCCTGCGGCCGGGGAACGCGGCGCTGACTGGCTTCGGGCTGGTATCGCCGGACCAGAACAAGCAGGCGATCGCGAGCCTGGAGGAGGAGTTCGGGCTCGACCGGCCCTTCTTCGTGCAGTACGGGGACTGGGCCTGGAACGCCATCCAGGGGGACTTCGGCATCTCGCTGAAGAATCGCCGTCCGGTGACGCCCGAGATCCGGTCACGCCTGCCGGTGACGGCGGAGCTCGGGCTGCTTACGGTACTGCTTACGGCGCTGATCGGGATCCCCGTCGGGATCATCTCCGCCATCAGACCGGGGACGTTTCTCGACGGGGCCTTACGCATCGTGACGATCTCGGGGATCTCCGTGCCCAACTTCTGGGTGGCGACGCTGGTGATCACGTTACCCGCGATCTGGTGGGCGTGGACTCCGCTGTGGGAGTACGTCCGCTTCGAGGACGATCCGCTCAACAACCTGAAGATCATCATCTGGCCGGCGATCACGCTGGCGATCGCGACGGCGGCCTACGTGGCGCGCATCGTGCGCTCCTCGATGCTGGAAACGCTGTACTCGGACTACGTCCGGACGGCGCGGGCAAAGGGGCTGCGGGAGCGGGCGGTGGTGCTCCGGCACGTGTTCCGCAGCTCGATGATCGCGGTGATTACGGTGATCGGCATCCAGCTCGGGGCGGTGCTGGGCGGCTCGGTGATCGCGGAACAGATCTTCGGGATTCCTGGACTCGGGCTGCTCGTGTTCGAGTCGGTGGTCTCTATCGACTACACCGTGGCGCTCGCGGCGATCATGGTGTTCGCCTTCATGTTCACGCTGGTGAACCTCGCCGTCGACGTCATCTACACATTCGTTGATCCGAGGATCCGGTACTGATGGCCGAGAGCGAGGCCGCAGCAGCCCTGAGCCAGCAAGCGCTCCGCCCACCGGCAAGGCCCTACGCCGGGGTGCTGCGGTTCCTGCGGCAGCAGCGGCTGGGCACGATCGGGGCAGTTCTCATCATCCTCATGGTCATCGGCGCCGTCGCGGCCCCGGTCCTCCGCACGAGCGACCCCGAAGGCTTCGGGGTGACCCCCATCCTCGAGAGTCCGAGCGGCAGCCACTTCTTCGGGACCAACCGGGAGGGCCGCGACGTGTGGTCGCGGGTGCTCTACGGCGGTCGCGTCTCTCTGAAGATCGGGCTGGCGACGGTGATCGTGGCGGCGCTGGGAGGCACCGCGCTGGCACTCATCGCGGGCTACCTCGGGGGCGTCGTCGACTTCGCCTTCGGGCGCGTGGCGGACGTGCTCATCGCGTTCCCGTCGATCCTGTTCGCGCTTACCCTGCACGCGTCGCTACGAGACCAGTTACCCAACCTCGGGCAGGTTCTCGCCGCCGAGGAGTTCCTGCTGGTGGTCGCGATCTGCATCGTGTTCACGCCGGTGATCTTTCGCATCATGCGGGGGAACGTGCTGGAGCAGCGAGCGGCGATTTATGTCGAATCGGCGCGAGTCATTGGGGCGAGCGAAGTACGGATCATGTGGCGCCACATCTTCCCGAACCTCGTGGGACTGCTGCTAATCGTGATGAGCACCACACTCCCGGCGGCCATCCTGACGGAGTCGGCGCTGAGCTTCCTGGGGGTGGGCGTGGAGCAGGGGACGCCGTCGTGGGGAGCCGACCTCTCCGGGAGCAACCGCACCTACTTCGTGCGGGCGCCCTGGATCGCCATCTTCCCGGGCCTCGCGCT
>VXRS01000316.1 GCA_009838385.1 Dehalococcoidia bacterium
TGGCGATGGACAGCGAAGGCGAGATCGCCGAGCTGTGCGCGATCGCCGAGCCTTCCGTCGGCGCCGTCCTCAACATCGGCGCCACGCACCTGGAGAAGCTCGGCAGCATGGAGGCGATCGAGCGGGAGAAGCTCTCGCTGGCGCGCGCGCTGCCTCGCAACGGCACGGCGGTCGTGAACGTCGACGACGAACGCATCGCGCCGGTGGTCGACGAGCTGTCCTGCGACGTCATCGGATTCGGCGCGAGCGAAGCGGCGCGCCTTCGGCGCGGCGACGTGCGCGACCTGGGGCTGGAGGGCTCGGAGTTCCGCGTTTCGTACGAGGGCGACGAGGCGGACGTACGGCTGCACGTCCCCGGAGCGCACCTCGCACAGGGGGCGCTGGCGGCGATCGGCATCCAGCTGGCGCTGGGCGTGGGGTTGTCGGCGGCGGCGGCGGCCGTCAGCGGGGCCGAGATCGACGGGCGGCTGCGGGTACGACGCAGCGCCCGGGGCGCCCGCATCCTCGACGACACCTACAACGCCAGCCCCGCCTCGGTCGCGGGGGCGCTCGAACTCCTGCGGGGTCTGGGCGGGCGCCGGATCGCCCTACTCGGCGAGATGGCAGAGCTCGGCGACCGATCCGAGCCAGAGCACCGCCGCATCGGCGCCATCGCGGCCGGGTGTTGCGACGTGCTCGTGGCGGCGGGGGAACCTTGCCGCCTCATCATCGAAGCCGCGCTGGCGAACGGGCTCGCCGAGAGCCACTGGTTCGAGACGAAAGACGAGGCGGCGGCATTCGCCGCCGGGCAGCTGAACGAGGGTGACCACGTGCTCGTGAAGGCGTCGCGGGGGCAGGCATTCGAGGAGCTGATTCCCGTACTGGAGGGCCAGGCATGATTCGCGCCCTGCTCTCCGGCGGCATCAGCTTCGCGCTCACGGTCGGGCTTGGCTGGCCGATCGTCCAGTACCTGCGCGCCCAGCGGGCCGGAAAAGCGATCAGCGAGGACCAACCCGCGTCGCACCAGTCGAAGGCGGGCACGCCCACCTTCGGCGGGTTCATCATCTGGGTGCCGACGCTGATCGTGACGGCCATCGCGATCGACTGGCTCGACCACCGCTCGATCCTGCTGCCCCTCGGGATGATCGCGGCGACGGGCGCCATCGGCTTCATCGACGACCTGGGGACGCTGCAGGACCGCGTCGGGTTCCGAGCCGGGCTGCCATGGCGCCTCAAGATCACGCTGCTCACGCTGCTGGCCGTCGGCGCGGCCTGGGTGCTGTACGGCGAACTGGATGTGGAGTCGGTGAACGTGCCGTGGGCGGGGAGCTACGCGCTCGGCCCGGCCTACATGGTCATCGCGGTCATCACGATCGTGGCGACGACGAGCTCAGTCGCGGTAACGGACGGGCTCGACACGCTCGCGGGCGGCACGACGCTCTTCGCGTTCATCGCCTACGGGGTGATCGCGTTCGTCCAGGGTCAGGACTTCGTCGCGACGTTCTCCTTCATCATCGCGGGCGCCAACCTCGGGTTCCTCTGGTACAACGCCCACCCCGCGCGGGTGTTCATGGGCGATACAGGCGCGCTTGCGCTGGGCTCCAGCCTCGCGATCGTCGCGCTGATGACGGGCCACTGGCTCCTGCTGCCGCTGATCGGGCTCGTTTTCGTGGCCAACGCAGTCAGCAACCTCATCCAGATCGGCTACTACCGGTTGAGTGGGGGCAAGCGCATCTTCCGACGGGCGCCCCTCCACCACCACTTCGAGGAGCTGGGCTGGCCCGAGACACAGATCGTGACCCGCTTCTGGGTCGTCGGCATCGTCGCCGCGATGGTCGGCGTCGGGCTCGCACTGGCGGTACCGGAGTGACGATGATGGTTGAACGCCGGACCGCAGCCGAACTCCCCGAGATCACCGGCGCGCGCGCACTCGTCTACTCACTCGGGATCGAAGGGCGGGACCTCGCCCGTTGGCTGCTAGCGCGCGGCGCCTCCGTGACGATGACAGACACCCGCAGCGCCGAGCAGCTCGAAGCCGCGGGGGCAGAACCGCCGGAGGGCGTCGAGCGCACGGTTCGCGGCGAGCTGCTCGACCCAGAGGGCTTCGACCTGCTGGCGGTCTCGCAGTCGGTGCTGCGCAGCGAGCCCAACGTGGTCCGTGCGCGGGAACTCGGGATCCCGGTGGTATCGCAGCTGGCGCTCGCGTTGCGGCTCTGCCGCGGGCGCGTCATCGGGATCACCGGGTCGAGCGGGAAGTCGACCACGACCGCGCTCGTCGGCGAGATGGCCGAGCACGCCGGCATCGAGCACCTCGTCGGGGGGAACCTCGGCGGATCGCTGCTCGACCGCATCGAAGACCTGCCCGAGACCGCCAGCGTCATCCTCGAGATGAGCCACACGCAGCTCCAGTACACGGATCGCTCGCCGGAGATCGCGGCGGTTACGAATGTCACGCCGAACCACCTCGATCAGTTCAGCTGGCCGGAGTACGTCGACCTGAAGCGCAACATCCTGCGCTACCAGGATGCGGACGGCCTCGCGATCCTCAACGCGGACGACGAGACGAGCCGCGAGTTTCGCGCCGACGTGCGCGGGCGGCTCGCCGAGGTCTCGCTCGCGGGCCCCGTCGCAGGGGACGGGGCGTGGCTGGAAGGCAAGGCGATCATGTCGCGCTGGGGAGGCGCGGCCGAGACCGTCGCCGGTACGCCCGAGCTGCGCATGCGCGGCCGCCACAACGTGGCGAATGCAGTGCTCGCGACCGCGATCGCGGGGGCGATGGGACTCCCGAGCGAGGCAGTCGCGACCGCCCTGGGGAGCTTCACGGGGCTGCCGCACCGCCTGCAGGTTGTCGGGCGAGCCCATGGCGCGACCTGGATTAACGACAGCATCGCGACATCGCCCGAGCGCACGCTGGCGGCCCTGGACGCAGTTCCAGAGCCCGCCATTTTGCTGCTGGGCGGCCGCGAGAAGGCGCTGCCGCTCGAGAACCTGCGGGTCGCCGCCGGCGAGCGCTGCCGGGCCGCCATCTGCTTCGGGGAGGCAGCCACGCCGTTCGCGGAGGCGATGGCGGGCGCGGTCGAGACCGTCGTGCGGGTTGAGACGCTCGAGGAGGCAGTCGCTGCGGCCGCCGCCATCGCGCGGGAGGGCGACGCCGTCCTCCTCTCACCGGCGGGTACGAGCTTCGACGCCTATCCGCGCTTTGAGGCGCGGGGCGAGGCGTTCGCGGCACTCGTGGCCGCGCTCGAAGGGTTCGAGGAGGCGCCGTCATAGCCGTCACCTCGAACCGCCGCTGGCCCGCACGGGGTCCCGACTACACGCTGCTGGCGCTGATCACGGTGCTCACGATCACGGGGCTCGTGGCGGTCTACAGCGCGAGCTTCGTGATCGGGCTCGCACAGTTCTCCGACTCGCACCACTTCATCATCCGGCAGGCCATGTGGGCGGTGCTGGGAGCGTTGCTGCTGCTGGCGGCGATGCGCTTCGACTACCACCTGCTGCGACGGCTGGCGGTGCCGTTCATGGCGCTCACGCTGATGCTCCTGTTGTTCACGCTCATCGTCGGGACGGAGGCGGGCGGCGCGCAGCGGTGGCTCACGTTCGGTGGCCTCAGCCTGCAGCCGGCCGAATTCACGAAGCTCAGCATCATCGTCTACCTGGCGGCGTGGCTGAACTCGCGAGGCGACAACCTGCGCAGCTTCGAACAGGGCCTGCTGCCGTTCATCGTCATCATCAGCGCGATCGGGCTGCTGCTCATGCTGCAGCCCGACCTCGGCACAACCGGCATCATCATCGTGATCACGGTCACGATGTTCTGGGCGGCGGGTGCGACATTCCTGCAGATGAGCGCGCTCTTCCTTTCGGGCGGCATCGCCGTTGTCTCGCTGACGCTCATCGAGGGGTACCGCCTCGACCGCTTCTCCACCTTCGTGAATGCGGAGTCCGACCCGCTTGGGAACGGCTTCCAGACCCTGCAGGCGATGATCGCGCTCGGGAACGGCGGTCCCA
>VXRS01000015.1 GCA_009838385.1 Dehalococcoidia bacterium
TGGGACCGCCGTTCCCGAGCGCGATCATCGCCTGCAGGGTCTGGAAGCCGTTCCCCAGCGGGTCGGACTCGGCGTTCACGAAGGCGGAGAGGCGGTCGAGGCGGTACCCCTCGATGAGCGTCAGCGAGACCGCGGCGATGCCCCCCGACAGGAACAGCGCGCTCATCTGCAGGAACGTCGCCCCCGCCGCCCAGAACATCGTGATCGTGATCACGATGATGATGCCGGTCGTGCCCAGGTCGGGCTGGAGCATGAGCAGCAGCCCGATCGCGCTGATGATGACGATGAAGGGCAGCAGGCCCTGCTCGAAGCTGCGCAGGTCGTCGCCCCGGGAGTTCAGCCACGCCGCCAGGTAGACGATGATGCTGAGCTTCGTGAATTCGGCCGGCTGCAGGCTGAGGCCACCGAACGTGAGCCACCGCTGCGCGCCGCCCGCCTCCGTCCCGACGATGAGCGTGAACAACAGGAGCATCAGCGTGAGCGCCATGAACGGCACCGCCAGCCGTCGCAGCAGGTGGTAGTCGAAGCGCATCGCCGCCAGCAGCAGCAACGCTCCCAGCACCGCCCACATGGCCTGCCGGATGATGAAGTGGTGCGAGTCGGAGAACTGTGCGAGCCCGATCACGAAGCTCGCGCTGTAGACCGCCACGAGCCCCGTGATCGTGAGCACCGTGATCAGCGCCAGCAGCGTGTAGTCGGGACCCCGTGCGGGCCAGCGGCGGTTCGAGGTGACGGCTATGACGGCGCCTCCTCGAACCCTTCGAGCGCGGCCACGAGTGCCGCGAACGCCTCGCCCCGCGCCTCAAAGCGCGGATAGGCGTCGAAGCTCGTACCCGCCGGTGAGAGGAGGACGGCGTCGCCCTCCCGCGCGATGGCGGCGGCCGCAGCGACTGCCTCCTCGAGCGTCTCAACCCGCACGACGGTCTCGACCGCGCCCGCCATCGCCTCCGCGAACGGCGTGGCTGCCTCCCCGAAGCAGATGGCGGCCCGGCAGCGCTCGCCGGCGGCGACCCGCAGGTTCTCGAGCGGCAGCGCCTTCTCGCGGCCGCCCAGCAGCAAAATGGCGGGCTCTGGAACTGCGTCCAGGGCCGCCAGCGTGCGCTCGGGCGATGTCGCGATGCTGTCGTTAATCCAGGTCGCGCCATGGGCTCGCCCGACAACCTGCAGGCGGTGCGGCAGCCCCGTGAAGCTCCCCAGGGCGGTCGCGACTGCCTCGCTCGGGAGTCCCATCGCCCCCGCGATCGCGGTCGCGAGCACTGCATTCGCCACGTTGTGGCGGCCGCGCATGCGCAGCTCGGGCGTACCGGCGACGGTCTCGGCCGCGCCTCCCCAGCGCGACATGATCGCCTTGCCTTCCAGCCACGCCCCGTCCCCTGCGACGGGGCCCGCGAGCGAGACCTCGGCGAGCCGCCCGCGCACGTCGGCGCGAAACTCGCGGCTCGTCTCGTCGTCCGCGTTGAGGATCGCGAGGCCGTCCGCATCCTGGTAGCGCAGGATGTTGCGCTTCAGGTCGACGTACTCCGGCCAGCTGAACTGATCGAGGTGGTTCGGCGTGACATTCGTAACCGCCGCGATCTCCGGCGAGCGATCCGTGTACTGGAGCTGCGTGTGGCTCATCTCGAGGATGACGCTGGCGGTCTCGGGCAGGTCTTCGATGCGGTCGAGCAGCGATCCGCCGAGGTTCCCCCCGACGAGGTGCTCGATGCCGGCGTGCTCGGCCATCTCGCCGACGAGCGCGGTCGTGGTCGACTTCCCGCTCGACCCGGTGATCCCGATGACGCGCCCGCGGCAGAGCCGCAACGCGAGCGCCAGCTGCGATACCACCGGGATCCCGAGTTCCCGCGCACGGACCACGTTGGGCTCGCTGCGCAGCACCGACTGCGAGACCGCCAGCAGGTCGAAGCCCTCTGGGTCGAGCAGCTCGCCGCGAACCGTGCGCTCGACGCCCTCCGGCGGTTCTGCCCCCGCGGCTTCGAGCTGCTCGGCGCTGCGGGTGTCTGTCATCGTCACGGAGGCGCCGCGCGCTAGCAGCCAACGGGCGAGGTCCCGCCCTTCGATCCCGAGTGAGTAGACGAGTGCGCGCGCGCCGGTGATCTCGGGGAGTTCGGCTGCGGTCCGGCGTTCAACCATCATCGTCACTCCGGTACCGCCAGTGCGAGCCCGACGCCGACCATCGCGGCGACGATGCCGACGACCCAGAAGCGGGTCACGATCTGTGTCTCGGGCCAGCCCAGCTCCTCGAAGTGGTGGTGGAGGGGCGCCCGTCGGAAGATGCGCTTGCCCCCACTCAACCGGTAGTAGCCGATCTGGATGAGGTTGCTGACTGCGTTGGCCACGAAAACGAGCCCGATCAGCGGCAGCAGGAGCCAGTGGCCCGTCATCAGCGCGACGATCGCGAGGCTGGAGCCCAGCGCAAGCGCGCCTGTATCGCCCATGAACACCCGCGCGGGGTGGGCGTTGTACCAGAGGAACCCGAGGTTGGCGCCCGCGATGATGAAGGAGAACGTCGCGACGAAGTCCTGACCCTGGACGAACGCGATCACCCCGTAGGCGATGAACGCGAAGAGCGTCGTGCCGCCCGCGAGCGTGTCGAGCCCGTCCGTTACCGCGACTGAGCTCGTCGTCGCCACGATCGTGATGACCGCGATGACCATGTAGGCCGGGCCGAGCGCGTAGCTCCCCGCCCACGGCACGTTCACCGACTCCACATCCAGTTCGCCGTACAGCACCCAGGCCGCGCCGACGGCCAGCAGCGTGAGCAGCGTGATCTTGAGGCGCCATGGCAGCCCGGCTCGGAACCCGACGCGGTCCTGCAGCGTCCCCAGGTCGTCGATGAAGCCGATGGCGCCCGTCGCCGCGATCATCCCGAGGGGCAGCAGGATCGAGCGGTGGTCGAGCCAGTCGATCGCGATGGCCGTCACGATCAGCGTCGGCACCCAGATGATGAACCCGCCGAAGGTGGGCGTGCCCGCCTTCGACTGGTGCGACGCGGGTTGGTCCTCGCTGATCGCTTTTCCGGCCCGCTGGGCGCGCAGGTACTGGACGATCGGCCAGCCAAGCCCGACCGTGAGCGCGAAGCTGATGCCGCCGGAGAGCAGGGCGCGAATCATGCCTGGCCCTCCAGCACGGGCAGTAGCTCCTCGAACGCCTGCCCCCGCGACGCCTTCACGAGCACGTGGTCACCCTCGTTCAGCAGGCCCGCGACGAATGCCGCCGCCTCGTCCTTCGCTCCGAACCAGTGGCTCTCGGCCAGGTCGTTCGCCTGCGCGGCTTCGACGATGAGGCGGCAGGGTTCCCCTGCCGCCACGAGTACGTCGCAGCACCCCGCCGCGATGGCGCCGATGCGCCGATGCTCCGGCTCGGATCGGTCGCCGAGCTCCGCCATCTCCCCGAGCAGCGCGATGCGACGCCCGCCCAGACCCCGTAGCAGTTGCAGCGCCCCCGCGACCGAAGCGGGACTGGCGTTGTAGGTGTCGTCGAGGATGCTGGCGCCCCGGGCGCTGCGTCGCACCCGCAACCGCCCTTCGATCTCGGCCCCGCTGACCGCGTCCGCCGCCTGCGCAAGCCCTACGCCAAGCGCGAGCTGGATGCCGATCGCCGCCAGCGCCCCCTGCGCGAGGTGCGCCCCGGGGACGTGCAGCCGCACATCCGCCTCCTCGCCCTCGAAGGAGGCGCGGAAACCCGAGCCCTCCAGCCCGAGGTCGCGCACATCGCCGCGCCGAAGGCGCGCCGCGTCGCTCGCGCCGAACCCGATGACGTCGCACCGCAACTCATCGACAACCGGCGCGATGCGTTCGTCGTCGACGTTCACGACCGCCGTGCCGTCGCGTGGCAGCGAGCGCGCCAGCGAGAGCTTTTCCCGCTCGATCGCCTCCATGCTGCCGAGCTTCTCGAGGTGCGTGGCGCCGATGTTGAGGACGGCGCCCACCGAAGGCTCGGCGATCGCGCACAGCTCGGCGATCTCGCCTTCGCTGTCCATCGCCA
>VXRS01000160.1 GCA_009838385.1 Dehalococcoidia bacterium
GCGCTCATCCACGTTTATGAGCCGCAGGGCGTTCACGTCCTGTCGATCCCGGTGCACCGCCGGCGGCGTCGCCGGGCCGTCTCCAGGCGGCCGGCTCCAGCGGTCCCTGTTCGGCGATCGTTTCCCGGTCGGACACCCACAGCGGCACCTCGATCCCGGTGCGCTCCATCTCCTCGCGGGCGACCCGGAGGAAGTGCGTCTGGGGGATCTCGCCGTCGAAGACGATGAGGACGGCGGGCCGGGCGCCGTGGTCCTCGAGGGGGCGCTCCGTGGCGTAGTAGTGCAGGTAAGGCGCGAGGCGGCGGCGCATGGTCGCGGGCCGCACTGCCCGGCGCTCCCACTCCAGGAAGAAGGGCCAGGCCCGCCCCTCCCGGCGCAGGAGCCCGAAGCCATCGGGGCGGACCGAGTGGAGCCGCTCCCCGTACCGGAAGTAACGCGAGGCGCGGTGGGGCGGGTCGAGCCGGACCACCTCCCAGCCCAGCCCGCGCGCCTGCACCGCGAGCGCGGCCATGAAGCCATGCACGGCCTCGGTGTGCTCGAGGTTGCGGAGGAGCTGGCGGCTGCGGGAGCCGGAGACGTTGCGCCACTCGAAGGGGGCGTCCGGGTCGACGGGGGCCGCGCTCCAGCGCTTCAACGCCGCCCCCACCGCGGAGCGGTCGCGGCGCGCCAGGAGGGAGAGACCGCGGTCGGTCAGCACGAGCCGGTCACGTCGCGCAGCCGTGACGGGATGAGCCAGCCCACGCCTCTCCAGCCCCAGCACGAGGCGCGAGGCATGGGCCGCGGAGACGCCGAGCAACCCCGCCAGCGCCTCGACGGTGATCCAGGGCCAGTCGCAGAGGGCGTCGAGCGTTCGCTTCTCCGAGCGCCCCAGCGAGGACGGCGCGAGACGCGGATCGCCGGGCCGGAGGCGGCGGGGCAGCAGGGCGCGGCGGGGCAGGGGCTCGGACGGGGCGACGCCGCTCCCTCTCACAACCGACAGCGCCTCCTCGAGGGTGAGCACGCCCGATAGGGAAGGGATCCGCCAGATGCGCTCGCCGGGGCCGGCGTCGACGGCTCGCCGCTCCAGGGCGAGGAAGGCCGGCAGGGGTGTGCCCCGCAGCAGGCGGCGGGCGTACCGGAGCCGAACCTCGTCCGGAACGAGCAGGAGCAGCGCAGCGGGCAGCGGCCCCTCGAACAGCCGGCGCATCCGCTTGGAGAAGGCCGTGCGATCGGAGAGGAGCCCCTGCCGGACCACGCCGAGGATGCGACCCCCGGGAAGGACGAGGGCCGCATCCAGCGGCGAGGCCCGGTACCAGCGCAGACCGGCGGCCGAGTGGAGGTCCACGACGGCGCCAGCCAGGCGGTAGATGGAGGCAACGCCGTCCAGCCTCCCGAGAAGGAGACGTCGCCAGTGGGCGGAGAGGGGCCGGCTGCGGAGCAGGCGCTCGGTCGCGACTCCCTCCTCCCGCGCCAGCTGCAGCACGCCCTCGGCGGTGAGGCAGAACCGCCGCGCCGGCGGGATCAGCTCCGTGGCGTGGGGGAGCCCGTCGACCAGGCCGGCGTCCTCGAGGCGGTCGACGGCGTCGTAGACGGCGGCCGGCGACCACGCCGAGAGGCCAGCGAGATCGAGCCGGTCGGCGAAGGGCGTTTCCGCCAGCTGGCGCAGGAGCGCTTCCTCGCAGCTGGGAGCGTTCACGGGGAGTCCTCCCCCTTCGCAGCCCTGGCCAGCGCCTCCAGCCCTTCCCGGTAGGCCTTGATCCGCTCCTGCGCCTGCGCGTCCCGGCCCGCGATCTCGGTGGCGGAGGTCGTGTAGGCGGCGGAAGCGGCGCGGATGCGAGCCGCCATCGCCGGGTCTCCGGGCTCCGGCTTCGCCACCCGCATGGAGAACACGGGGATGCGCTCCGTGCCCACGGTTGCGCGCACGTAGCAGTGGTGGACGGGCAGGGACGTTATGTCCTCATCGCTGACCCGCTCCCGCCCCAGCTCCCCGACGAGGTGACGGGCGTCGCTGCCCGCCACCTGGAAGACGCAGAGGCAGCCCACGTTGGCGAGGAGCGTGTCCTGCATCGTCTCTGAGAGGTCGGCCAGCTTGGCCAGGCTCTGCGTGGCGAGCACGAAGGAGGCCCCGTACTTGCCCAGCTCCGAGAGCATCGACTCGTAGTCGACGCCGGGCATGGACTGCATCTCGTCCACCACGACGAGCGCCCCCCGGCGCCGCTCCGGCGGCAGGCCCTCCTGCCCGCGGATGACGCCGTCGACGAGGTTGAGGAGGGACGCGCCCACGAGCGCGGCCACGTCCCGCCCCGCCGTGCCCTGGGCCGTCGAGACGAGCAGCACGCCCCCGTCGAGGATCGTGCGACGCAGGTCGATGGTGGATCGGGACTGGCCGAGGATGGCCCGCGCCCGCTTCGAGGAGGCGTAGTAGGAGAGCCGCGTCTGCACGGGCGCGAGCGCCTCGGCGCGGTACTCCCGCCGCCAGCCCCCGAAGTCCCGCGCCCACCAGTCGAGCAGGTACTGGTCGTCCACGCAGGCGAGCACGTTCGCGCGGAAGCCTTCGTCGGAGAGCAGGCGCAGCCCGTCGAGGATGGTGTACTGGTCCTCGGGTTCGAGGAGCGTGTTCGCCTCGTGCAGCGTCTTCACGCTCTGCTCGAGGATCGACTGCATGCGCGGACCCCACTGCTCCCAGAGGCCGCGGGCGACGCGCACAACCGAGTCGGCCGTGCGGTCGCGGTCGCTGAAGACGCGCGTGTCGAGCAGGTTGACGCCGGGGAAGGCGCTCTCGTCGGCGAGGTCGATGAGCCGCACCCGGTCGACAAGGTCCTCCGGCACCTCCTCCAGCAAGCCGTTGACGAGGTCTGCGTGGGGGTCGATGACGACGATGGCGTCGCCGTCGCGGCCGGCGGCCTTCTCCCGCAGCTTGTGGGCGACGACATGGTGCATGAGCGTCGACTTGCCCATGCGCGTGCGCGCCACGTAGAGGTGGTGACGGCGCAGGAGGTCCTCGGGGAAGTGGACGGTCCTGGCAGGGCCGGAGACGGTCTCGCCCACGGGCGCGCCGCTCCCGGCGCTCCTCTGGTCGGGGTGGAGCACCCTCGCCCCGGAGCGGCCGACGAGGGGCGACTCGTCGCGGGCGCCGGGCGGGTGCCAGAGGGAGGCCACCTCTCGCACGCCGAGGACGCTGCGCTTCCCGAAGAGGCCGGGCGGCGACGGTTCGATGGAGGGCTCCGGGAGGACGGCCTTCACCCTGCCGTCCTTGAAGCGCGCTCCCACGGGATGGTCGTAGTGGTGGTAGGCGGCGACCGCCCGCCCGAGCAGGTCGCGGGCGCGCTCCTCCGTGCCACTCGGGGGCAGGATGGCGATCACCTGGAGTTCGGCCGCGAAGGCCGCGCGCGACACCTTCTCCTTGACCAGGGCGGGGTCGTACACGCGGTCGCGACCGCCCTTCCAGCGCTGCCAGGCCCAGAGGCCGGCGATGCTGGCCCCGAGCACGCCCACGCCGAGGAGGGCGGCTTTGAGGATCTCCCCGTCCTGCACCCAGTCCCAGCCCTTGAAGGCGACCAGCCCGACCACCGCCAGCACGGCGAGGGCGAGGGGCTCGGGACCGCCAGCAGCGCCCTGCGAGGAAGGAGGGGAAGCCGCGGGGCGGGGCTGCGGAACGGGCTGCTGGAAGGCGCGCTCGTGGTACGGCTGCGACCAGTCGGGACCGAGGGAGCGCAGGAGCAGGCGGGTGACAACGCGCTCGCCTTCCTTCGGGGCGGAGAGGGCGCCGAGAAGGGCGATGAGGGGGTCGGAGCCAGGGTCGAGCAGGTCGCCGTCCTTGAAGGTACGAAGGGGCACGTAGTCGGGGCTGTTCGAGGTGAGGGTCAGGCTCCACGCCTGCTCGCCCTCGGAGAGACGCAGCGGGTCCTCTTCGGCCGCGACCTGCGCGGTGGCGGCCGGGGGGGAGTGGGGCCTGATTAGCTCGCGCCCGACCTCACCGTCGCGGCAG